>CAYNUG010000134.1:0-5824 GCA_964400545.1 uncultured Clostridia bacterium
CAGTGTGGATAAGAATGCTCTATCTGTTCATCGTAAAGGAGGCTTTTATTCTCTCTGAGATCTTCTACTATAGTTTTATTTGAAGCAAAAATCTCCTTTCCGGCATATTTTCCTGTAGACTCATCAAATAATCCTGTTGGACCTACAGGGGCATATATCTCCAGATCATATTCAAGGCCTGCCCGATAATCATCTTCACCGTGACCGGGTGCCGTGTGGACACATCCGGTTCCCTGATCAAGTTCAACATAATCTGTCGTTATGATCACGGAATCTCTTTCGTACAAAGGATGAATGGTTTTTTCCCCTTTCAGTTCATCACCCTTGAATGTTTTTAGTATAATAAATTCTTTGTGAAGTTTTGCTGCAACACTTTCAACAAGCTGTTCTGCTGCAATAAACAATTCCCCTTCGATCTCAAATAAAGCATAATCATATTCAGATTTTACGGCTATTGCCAGATTTGCGGGGATGGTCCAGGGTGTGGTGGTCCATATCAGGATATGGATCTTTTTCCCTTTGTATTCAGAAAGAAAATCGGGGAGGTCTTTTAAAAGAAATTTCACGTAGATCGATGGAGAAGTATGATTATCATATTCAACTTCAGCCTCAGCGAGAGCGGTATGACAGGAAGTACACCAGTAAACAGGTCTTTTTTTTCTGATTATATTTCCTTTCTCAACAAATGATCTGAAGGTATCCAGAATATAAGCTTCATATTGCGGATCTATAGTTTTATAAGGATTATCCCAGTCACCAAAAACGCCCAGTCTTTTGAATTCATCTCTTTGTATATCAATATATTTCTCAGCATATAAACGGCATTTTTCTCTTATTTCCGGAATTGACAGTTCTTTCTTTTTTGATCCCAGATCTTTATCCACTTTGATCTCAATTGGAAGCCCGTGACAATCCCAACCTGGAACATAAGGAGAATTAAATCCTAGCATAGAATTCGTTTTAACAATGAAATCCTTAAGGAGCTTGTTTAATGCATGACCCAAATGAATGTTCCCGTTAGCATAAGGAGGCCCGTCATGTAATATAAAAAGTTCATTGTTTTTGTTCTTATCAATAATTTTTTTATAAATATCTTTTTCTTTCCAGAATTCAAGCAATTCAGGTTCTTTTCTGGACAATCTTGCTTTCATTGGAAAATCGGTTTTTGGAAGATTTAAAGTGTCTTTCCATTTGATCTTTTTTTCACTTTCCATTTGTCTTATTCTCCCGAAGTTAGAAACAATTTATAGGAAAATATTTTCCACTATTTCTCAACATAAGTCAATATTGAAGTGCAGAATAGGGGTTAGTCGAAAATGTCATCAAGTATAAATTGTGAATTTCGCCAATTGGGAACAACTTTTATAAACAGATCCAAAAATATTTTTTTATTAAAATATTCTTCAATTTCAATTCTTGAATCTTCCCCGATCTTTTTGATCATCATACCTTTTTTCCCTATTATGATCTTTTTTTGCGAAGGTTTATCGACAAAAATAGTAGATCTTATAAAAATAATATTTTTACGATCTTCTACTTCTTCTGTTTTTACAAATGTCGAATAGGGGAGTTCATCCCTGGTTTGATTAAGCAATTTCTCCCTTATCAGTTCAGAAATATAGAATTTTTCGGATTGAACTGTAAATTCTTCTTTATCGAAGAACATGATGTTGCTTTTAGGAAGATTTGTATATATTAATTCTTCAAGAAGATCAATATTGGTTTTTTTCAAAGCGGAGATCGGAACTATCTCTTTCCATGGATAAATGTCCTTCATCGTATTAATCTTTGTCAGAACATTCTCCTTGGCAAGTTTATCAATTTTATTGATAACAAGAAAGACATTATCTTCTCTGTTCAACATGGATAGAATAAAACTATCCTTACGTTTGTCAGTGATATCAACAAAATAAAGTATCAGATCCGCATCCGAAAGAGAATTGTGAACATCTTTCATCATTTTTTGATTGAGTCTGTATTCCGGCTTGTGAATTCCCGGTGAATCAAAAAATACTATTTGTCCCTTCTCTGTTGTATGAATCCCGAGTATTTGTTTCCTTGTGGTTTGAGGTTTGTCAGAAACTATAGAAACCTTCACATCAAGTATAGAATTAAGAAAAGTGGATTTTCCGGCATTGGTTCTTCCGATCAAAGCTACATATCCTGAATTTTTATTTTTTTTCATGAAATATCTTCACCTTTAATATTCTGTTCTTTTCAATTTCCGTGACCTGAAAGATATGATCATATATCATTATTTTCTCGTTTTTCCTCGGGATCTTTCCGAGTTTAAAACTTACTAGTCCGGAAACAGTCTGAAAATCCTCATCTTCATCTATTACTATACCGATCGCTTCTTCCAATTCATAAATATCAGTGTCCCCGTTTACAAGATAATAATCCTGCTCTTTAACGATCTGCTTAATATCTTCATCGTATTCATCCTGAATTTCTCCTACTATTTCCTCAATGATATCTTCCATTGTAACTACACCGGATACTCCTCCAAACTCATCAACCACTACTGCAAATTTCTGTCTGGATCTCTGAAGTTCTTTTAGTAATTCCAAAATTCTCATTGTTTCGGGAATAAAAAATGGTTTTCTCAGTAATTTTGAGATCTCTATTTCTTTTTTATTCCAATAGTTAAAAACATCTTTGGAAAGAATTATACCAACCACATTGTCTACTCTGTCGGAAATGACAGGGTATCTTGATTTTTTATTGTTTTTTATGATCGTAAGGAGTTCGGATGATTTTGTTTCAATATCAATGAAGATCATGTCCACTCTTGGCGTCATTATTTCTTTTACAAGTGTATCGCCAAATTCGAGAATACTTTCGATCATTTCAGTATCTTCTTTTTCGATAACTCCTTCTTTTCGCCCTTCTTCAATAAAAACCTCAAGTTCTTTTTCACTAAGATCATCGTTATCCGGTTCTACGGGGGGAGAGATCTTTTTCAAAAGTATCGAGAAAAGGAAACTAGCGGGAGAAAAGAATAATTTAGGGATCTTATGAAGTAAAATGAATTTTTCAAGTATGAATTCTTTGTTGAAGAAGGCTATCATATATATAAGAAAATCAAATATGAAAATAAAAAGAAAGATCAGTCCGGCGATAAGAAAAAGTGTGTTCTCAATCACTTTGATCAGAAGAAAATATGAATAAATGAAGAGTGAAAGCTGAAGAAAGAATGAGAATGACTGCAAGGAATTCAGGATCATTTCATATTCATTAACAAGATCTGCGATAATAGGTTTCTTCTTCCTGCGTTCATCAATGAAGCCGGCAAGTGAAATTTTCGAAAAGCTTCTAAAGCTTATTTCAAGAGAATAAAAAATAAATGTAGCAAAAAAGAGAAGTATATATAGAATTATGTCCATTTTGTTTTCGCAAAAGCAAATATGTATCTAAAGGTTGATCTTTTCAAATTTTTCCCTGAATATGTCCAGAATATAGAAGGTCGGCTTATTCTTGATCCCGGCAGTTTCACCCGGATTAATTATAACAGTTTTTTCTTCTCTTCTGAAATAGTTTTCATGTGTATGACCAAAAAAAATAAAATCGGGTTCTTTTGACATTATTATCTCCTCAAGGAGAAAGGGCTCATGCATTAAAATAAAGATTTTTTTGTTGAGAACAAGCTTTAACGGTGGTTTACTGATGCTGCCCCCTGAATTATTGATGGTTTTTTGTAATTCTATTTTGTCTCCATCACAATTCCCGAACACTACTTCGAGTTCTCCTTTGAACCCGGACAAAGCTTTTGCAGAGAGGGGCGAAACTATATCACCAAGATGGAAAATATGAGAACATTCCCTGTCGTTTGATATCTTAACTACTTTTTTTATATTAACGATATTATCATGAGAATCGGATAAAAGTGATATTTTGAAATTTTCCACTTCAGGATTCTATCATAGAGAAATAAATAATTGAAATCGTATTTTTAAATAAAGGAGATTTTTAACAAGAGTGTATAGAGGAAAACTTGATGTTATCAATTGACATTTCCGAAAAATAAAGTTATAAATATTTCCAATATGTGCGGTGTAATCGGAATATTTGACAACGAAGCAGTGATATCAAAATTGTATAGTGCTATGCTTACTATTCAACATCGGGGACAGGATTCTGCAGGAATTCTTACCTTTGACGGAAAATTCCATCTTAAGAAGGGAAATGGTCTTGTTAATGATATATTTGACAGAAAAAATATATCCAGATTGACAGGAAATGTTGGGATCGGGCATACACGGTATCCGACAATAGGCGAAGGTTCTGTTGAAGACTCACAGCCATTCTGGGTCAATACTCCTTTTGGAATAGCCGGGGCGCATAACGGAAATGTGACAAATTTCAATGAATTGAAGAAAGAACTTTCCGATCGTTCATTCAGGGTAATAAATTCGAATTCGGATATGGAAGTGATCTTGAATGTGTTCGCAGATTATCTTGAACATATGAAGGTTAAAGAGATTACTCCTGAAATAATTTTTAGTGCAGTAAGATATATATATAAAAAAGTTAAAGGAAGTTATTCCGTTGTTTTTTATATAGCAGGGAAAGGGATGGTCGGTTTTAGAGATCCATACGGGTTGCGTCCTCTACTTTTCGGAACAGATAAGAATAAATTGCTCCCCACTTATGCATTTGCCTCTGAAAGTGTCTCTCTTGACGTTATGGGATTCAGGGAGATAGAAGATCTGGAACCGGGTTCTGCAATTTTTATTGATAATTCGAAAAAAGTATTTAAAAAAAGAATAATTAAGAAGCCACATCGGCCATGTATTTTTGAATATATATATTTTGCCAGACCTGATTCATATCTTAATAAGATCAATGTCTATAAATCAAGGGTGGAGTTAGGAAGAGTAATATCTAAAAAGATCAGAAATCTTAAGATCGATATTGATGTTGTTGTCCCAATTCCTGATTCCGCAAGGGCTGCTGCTATTGAAATTGCAAGAACACTCAAACTTAAATATAGAGAAGGACTTGTTAAAAACAGATATATTGGTAGAACTTTTATTATGCCTGAGAATGATCAGCGAAAAAAATCTATCAGCAACAAGCTTAATCCCATTGCAGATGTTTTTGCTGATAAGAATGTACTGCTTGTTGATGATTCCATAGTACGAGGTAATACATCGCGATCAATTGTTCAGATGGTACGTGATGCAGGTGCAAAGAAAGTTTTTTTCCTTTCCTATTCTTCGCCATTAACATATCCGTGTGTATATGGCATTGATATGCAGAGAAAACAGGAATTCATTGCTACAAATTCAACTCCCGATCAGGTAGCGGTTAAGATCGGTGCTGATATGGTGATTTACCAGGATATCAATGATATGGAAAAAGCGGTCAGAAAACAGAATAAAGATATTAAATCTTTTTGTAAAGCTTGTTTTACGGGTATTTATCCTACAGGGGATGTTTCTGAAGAGATGTTAAGAAGGATAGAGGAAGAAAGAGATATTTCAGAGAACAAAAAAATCAGAACCATTTGATCTTATAAAATGAACCGGATCGTTGAAATGAAAGGGAGATTTTCTGACACCGATATCCTTGATATTTTTTCTATGATACTTAAAGAAGAAGAGAATAAGTGTGTATTGAGTTTTATTATTAATGGTCATTCAAAATCGATCCTGATTAATAAAAATAGAATTGAGTTTGTATATTCCGGAGATCCGGAAGAAAATTTTTTCGAATATATGAATCAATATTCTGAAGTTGATCCAAGTGATCT
This sequence comes from uncultured Clostridia bacterium, assembly GCA_964400545.1. GTDB lineage: Bacteria > Acidobacteriota > Aminicenantia > UBA2199 > UBA2199 > UBA647. The sequence continues at coordinate 5,756 of CAYNUG010000134.1, forward strand.
GAGCAGAGTGAAAAGTTCTTTGAAGGAAACGGGAGGAAGATTAGGCAAAGCTCTTGCTGAATCTTCTCT
>CAYNUG010000135.1:0-5742 GCA_964400545.1 uncultured Clostridia bacterium
CTCAACATATCCCGGATCCTGAAGAATATCATCATCATTTATGTTTAGAACACCGGATTCTTCAAGATTCAGATCTAATTCTATAAGTCTTTTCTTAAATTGTGAAAATAGTTGCTCTATATTTTTTACCGGAAGCTTCCTGAATTTCTTACCCTGGATTTTCGAACAGAATATGCAACTGTTCCTGCATCCTCTTGAAAAATTCATTTCGAGTCCGTTAACTAATTCGTTTTTTTTAGAAAAGGAGAGATTAAAATTAATATTTCCAAGATCTTCTAATGTGTTTATTATTCCATAATCAGATGCCAGGATTAATCCTTCCGTCTGATAAAAGAATCCGCTGTTTTTAAACAGTTTTGTAAGGTTGCCTTCATTTATGGAGTTCAGTATCTCTGGAAATACGATTTCTCCTTCCCCTCTAACAAATAAATTGATCTCCGGAAGATGAAACATTGCACTCAAAGGGTTCAATGTTATAAAAGGTCCTCCTGCAGCATAGATCACTCCGGATTGATTGTTGTATCTTTTGATAAAGTCTTTAAACTCTAAAAAAATATCTTCAAAAAGTGTAAATCCCCACACATCCATATCAGAAGCGAAGCTAATGTTCTCAGTAACTGGTAGAGATATATTGTCAACAATAACTCTGTACAAGTTTTCTGTAAGCGAGGAACCGAGGAAAAGTGGTGCAGATGTAAGACCTATTCTATTCCACCTTTTATCTGACTTGAGGAATGGTGTAGATAATGTTATTTTTTTTAATTTTTTGCTGAATTGAATTTGGAGTTTTTCAGAGAATGACCCTTCGCCGGGATCATCTTTTTCTCCGTTCAGCAGAAAGCTAATGGATCTGCCATTAACTAATCCGGAATTATTATTTTTCTGATAAAGATTCCGTTTATGATTTTTATTCAGGTCCATCTTGATAAGATCATTACTTTTTATGTCTGTAGATCGAGTTCTCATAACACGAAGAAAAATATTTAGAGCATCATTACGAGTAAATTGATCATGCTCATAACTGATAATGATTTTACCTTTTTCAAACTCCTGCATTGAAGTCATAACGGAATATATTATACACGAACTGCGTATGATTCTATACTATCCGGTATCTTCAGTATTGGTCAATTCTTGACAGATAGCGGATTTTCTGATAACATTGCAACGATTAAAATCTAATTTAATTCGAATGATTCTGATCGAATTTTATGTGAGATTGGTATTTAATTAACGGGCAATGATTGTTTTGAATTAAATATATCATTTGTTTAAAAGGGTAAAAAATTTTCTTATGAGAGGAAGAAAAGAATGGTTAAACTGATTGGAAATTCTCTAAATTCAACAAACAAAAAAATTCTTGATAAAATGAATAAAATGGATTTCCTCTTCATTAAAAAAGAATCCCAGGCTCAATTAAGTAATGGGGCAGAGTATATTGAACTTAATGCCAGTTCTCTTCTTGATAATGAACTTCTGTTCCTTATGAGAGCTGTCGAAGTAATTGAGGAACTGGGGGGAAAGGTACTTGTAAGAAGCAGGAATATTGAAACTTTAAAAAAAATAGCAGGATTAGCCCAGAATGAGATTATTCTCGGAGATATAGAGTTTGATAAAAGAAAAATTGATGATATCTTAAATGTTTCAAAGAACGGTAAAGTGAAGATCGTTGCTTTGATCAAGGATAACGGAAAAGCGCCTGCTTCGCCTGAGAAATCTTTGTTTATTGCTCAAACATTTGTTGATTATCTTTTGGATAGAGGTGTAGATCGAAACAATATTCTTCTGGATCCTATGATCTCATCACTTGAAGAGAATTGTGATAATGGTAAAAAATTCCTTGATACACTGGAACTGTTTAAACTTGATTTTCCGAGAGTAAGAACTATTGCCCACCTTTTAGATCTTTCAGAAGGGTTGCCTAAAAGACAGTTGATTTCAGCCCATTTTGTTTCTCTTGCCATAGAAAAAGGGTTGGATTATGTTTCGCTGAATACCCTCGAGGATTCAATCCTTCAATCTGTTATTACTACATTATCTATAATAGGGAAAGATAAAAATATGCAGAGTTATATAAGTTTCTGCCGTTCTACACGTGAGTCAAAGAAAGATTCCCAGAAAGATGAGTGATTACAAAATAAAAGAATATCTTTTAAATAATGATAAAGAGTTTAAAAAGCTTTACGATCTTCATCAGAAATGTGAGAAGGAACTTGCAAATCTAAATCAAAATAGTAATATTAGTTCTGAGGAAGTTTTGAATACAAAGATCATAAAAAGAAGGAAGCTTTCTCTTAAAGACTCAATGCAAAGAATGATCAATGCTCAAGACGTCAGTAAGAGTCGTTAGAACCTTTGATTATTCTATTGAGATTAAACTAAGGATATTATATGAAAATGAAACGAACAAGAAGGGTCAGTATTACCAGGTTGACCAGGTTTTCCTTTTTACCGTCATTGTTTTCTCTTTTAAGTCTTTTTGCCGGATTTCTAGCAGTTCTGCAGATTTTTGAGGGCCATTTTACGAAAGCGGTATTCCTGATCATGGCCAGTGTAATCCTTGACGGACTTGATGGTACTGTCGCCAGACTAACTAAAACAGAATCCAATTTTGGCGTTCAACTGGATTCTCTTGTAGATGCAGTGGCTTTTGGCGTTTCCACAAGTTATCTTATCTATAAATGGGGATTTACATCGGAGTTTAATCAGTTTGGAATTGTGATCGCATTTATCTTTATGAGCGCCGGAATTATACGACTGGCAAGATTCAATGTTATAAAGGAGGCTCATGTAATGCCTTCCGATATATTCATAGGTCTTCCCATCCCGATCGGTTCAATTTCAATTGCATCAATAGTTTTATATTTCAAAGAGCCTTTAAAATCACCTGAGTGGATAATTGTTTTCTCAATTTTTGTTATACTGATTTCTTTTTTGATGATCTCTAATGTGAAATATAAAACATTTAAGAAAATCAATTCCAGGATCGGACTTAAGCTTCTTTTCATTTTTGCAATTACTATTGCACTATTAATAATGTTTCCTGGAAAGGTACTTCCATTAATTTCTGTTATTTATTGTACATCACCGATATATGTTTTTTTTGCAACTCTAATAAAAAGAAACAGAGAGAAAAAAATGAAGGTCTCTGAAACGGAAGAATAATTTGAGTAAATCTGAAGGGAGTCTTCTTTCACAGATAAAACCGTTTAAAAACAGACTTTTTATATCTCTTTTCTTTATGCTAATGGTCTCAATATTTGTGGGAATGTTAGCTATCATAATCTGGCCCGTCATTAATGAGATTTCCATCAAGAATAGTGGAGAATTATCAGGGAAAGGTAAAATAGTTAGAGATTTTATCCTGAATATTTTCGGGAAAGAGAGAGGTGACCTGCGTATTATTCTTCCTCAATTATTACTCTTAACTTTTTTCGGGAATGCATTGTTCAGTTTTTTGTCTTCTTATTATATGAAAACCCTCGGGTTAAAAGTAGTGAGAAGTATACGTGATCAGCTCTATAGATCTCTAATTTATAAGTCAATAGATTTTTTGTCAAAGTCACGTACCGGAGATCTTGTATCAAGGATTTCTAATGACATTGATAAGATTAGATTTGCAGTTTCTGAAACTGTTGCTATTTTTATTAAGGAATCTTTTACACTTCTGATCCTTCTTATTATAGTAGTATTTCTGGATTGGCAAATGGCCCTTATTTCAATGGTCATTACTCCGGTTGCCGCACTTATACTAAAATTGTTTGGCAAAAAAGTTCATAATAAGGTGATTCAGTCTCAGGAAACAATAGGTGAACTATCTTCTTTTCTTACAGAAACCGTTGCAGGAAATAAAATTGTCAAGTCATACAATATGGAGTCCAGTGAAATAAAAAAATTTGGAGATATTAATAATAAGCACTATAAAATAAATGCTCGAATATCATTTTTATCTTCATTACCATCACCACTTATGAATATGATCGGAGGTATTGTTGCATCAGTTATTTTTACAATAGGGATGCACAGGATATCTGATGGGAAAATTGATGCCGGACAGTTTATCTCGTTTCTTGCTTCACTTTTTATGATGTACGATCCATTAAAAAGATTATCAAAAGCACATATAGATTTCAATCAGGGCAAGGCAGGTTATGAAAGGGTAATGGCGGTTATAAGAGATGTGAATCCTATCAGGGATATAGATGATGCTGAAGAGTTAGGACGGATCAAGGGAAGAGTAGAATTCAGGGATGTATCTTTCTCTTACGAGGAAAAGATCCCCGTCATTGAAGATATGAGTTTTATAGTAAATCCGAATGAGATGGTTGCCATTGTGGGGAAAAGTGGTTCGGGAAAAACCACCATGATGAATATCCTCTTAAGGTTTTATGATAATTCTAAAGGGAAAATTCTGGTTGACGGGATTGACATAAAGAAAGTATCAATGAGTTCATTAAGAAAAAATATCGGACTTGTCACTCAGGATGTTTTCCTTTTTAACGATACAATAAAAAATAATATTTCATATGGAATGAATGATTTTACAGAAGAGCAGCTCGATAAAGTCTCACGGATTTCCAGAGCATCTGAATTTATAGAAAAATTACCAAAAAAATATGATACAAAAGTCGGGGAGAGGGGAGTGTTGCTTTCCAATGGCCAGAGACAGAGAATTTCAATTGCCCGGGCTCTCTTAAAAGACCCATCGATATTGATATTTGATGAGGCCACTGCCGCCCTTGATAATGAATCAGAAAAATTGATACAGAGAGCGATGGAAGATGTAATGAAGAATAGAACAAGTTTTATAATCGCTCACAGGTTATCTACAATTATTGAGGCAGACAGAATACTTGTCATAGAGAAAGGTAAGATAATCGAATCTGGAAATCATAGTGAACTTATCAGGAAAAGGGGGCACTATTACTCCCTCTACAATTTGCAATTTCCTGATATGGATATTATAATGTAGCGATGAGGAGTATGACCGGGTTCGCCCAGGGACGTTTTTCTCTTGGGAAACTTTCTATTGCGATCACCATAAAATCTTTGAACCACAGGTTCCTTGATATTTCATTTAGAGGTTCAGGGACATCTCATGAAATTGAGAGAATGGTTAAAGATATTATGAAAGATCAGCTCCATCGCGGAAAGGTCGAAGTAGTGATCGATTTTTTTGATCTTGATGAAAATAACTGGGACATACAATTCAATGATTATCTGCTTTCAAATATATTGGATAAATTACTTCATTTCAAGAAGAAGTATAAAAGTGACCTTTCACTATCACTTGATTCACTTCTTAAGATTCCGATGATATTTCATCTTGAACAAACCGGAAATGATCTTACTGAGAAGGACAAATCTCTTATAAAGAAAAATATAAAAAAATTATTCTCCGAGTTTATAAAAAGCAGAGAAGAAGAGGGCGAGGAGATATCAAAATCTATAAAATCCAGTTTGGATGTTCTTGATGAAAATATTTTGATCGTAGGGAAAAGAACGGCTGACATTGAGTCAGAGCTTTTTCAGAAATATAAAGAAAAGATAAAAAAATATTTAAGTGATGCAGAAATAGATGAAAAACGGATCCTTCAGGAGGCCGCGATCCTTGCTGAGAAGTCATGCGTAACAGAGGAGATCAACAGGTTGAAAACTCATTCAGGACGAATAAGAAGTATTGTGAAGAAAAACCGGAATGATCTTCTTGGAAAAGAGCTTGATTTTCTTACACAGGAATTA
>CAYNUG010000136.1:0-5672 GCA_964400545.1 uncultured Clostridia bacterium
TTTCATGAGAAGATTAGGGTCATCCCAAACCTTTATATCAGGTCTTACACCTACCCCTTCCTGAAACCACTTTCCATTATTATAGTATAGGCGAGCACCTGGAACAGTTATACCACCGCCATCAATAAGACTATGCCCTGTTGCAGGCCCGACAAGGATTCCCAAGGTTCTTTCTCCAACTATCAGACCAGCATTTTGTTCACGAAAAGCCCATGGAAGTCCATCACCACCTGATCCGGCCCACCCATTAATAAGCAACCCGACAGGACCGGTATTCGCTTTGGATGGAACTGTTTGATCCTTACCATGACGCCAGTTCAGATTATATATCTTTGGTCGTCTCAAAAACTCAAGAAAACGATCTGCAAGTTGGCCTCCTCCGTTAAATCTTTCATCAATTATAAAACCCAGTTTGTCGATCTGTGCATAATACATACGTACAAGATCCTTTTGACCGGTTGCAGAAGTATCAGCCATATAAACATATCCCAATTTTCCGTGAGATAATTTATCTACCATCACTCTGTTTTTTTCAACCCACTCATAAAATCTTAAAATTGATTCATCCCTCATTGTCAGACATTTAACAACAATCCTTTTTGAATCATCGGTTGATCCGCTTTTACTTATTTCCAATTCAACAGTTTTCCCGGCAAAACCTTCAAAAGCAGCATATGGATCTTTATCCCCGTCAAGTTCATTGCCGTTAACGGAAAGAATATAATCACCTTCAACTACATTTAAACCTGGTTTGTCAAATGGAGATCGTTTTACAGTATCCCATTTAGCAGGTCTTACTATTCTTCTCACAATATATTTACCGTTCTTCATTGCCCAGTCAATTCCAAGAAACCCTGTGATAACCGGAGTTATCCTCTCGGAATCTCCTCCAAATGTATAGGTATGACCCGCACTCAATTCAGCCTGCATATTGGAACAAATTGAATTTACATCCTGACGGGTCCTGGCAAAATCTATCAGGGCTCCATACCTCTTTCTCATTAATTTCCAATCTACACCCTGCATTCCGGGATCATAGAAAAAATCTCTGTATCTTCTCCAGACATCATTGAATATTTGATGCCACTCATCTTTCGGCACCCAATTCATCACAATACTTTTGGTCGGAACCGGCTTTTTTATCTTTTGTCCGGGAGCTGGTTTTATTATCCCGTACTGTCCAGAAGATTTTACTAAAATCGATTTTCCATCAGATGAAACTACATAACTCCTTACACCAGCAATTATTTTCTTTTCCTTCCTCTCTTTTATATCGTAGAACACCAATGATGAAGATCTGCCGGCAGAACCAGAATTGGGTTGCCTTACATACACAATTTTACCTTTCAATGAAGTCAGGCTACCCATATTCCCAGCTTTCACAGGCAATATTTCCAATCTTGATTCAATATCTTTAAAATCGATTTTCACCTGGATATCCTGCTTTTTCGCCTTTTCCTTTTTACCCTTCTTTTTATCGGAAGATTCTGGATCTGCTGAAGATTTATACGAATCATTTTCTTCATACAGAAGAGATTCAACTTCTCCAGACAGGCTGATCACACCGATCTGACTTGAATTTGGATAAACCCAGGTTCCATCTCCCATATCGGAATAGATCGGATTCATATTTCTGGCAGTTAAGAAAAATATATATTTACCGTCGCAGCTGAAAACCGGATTATAATCAGTATAAAAACCATTCGTTATCCGGTTTAAAGCTTTTCCGGTCAGATTATAAACATATATTGCATCATTACTATTATCCAGACCAAGAGTAAATGTCAGCCATTTGGAATCCGGAGACCAGGCAATGATATAGCCACTTCTTCCTCCATGACCTATATTCCATTCTGTTTTGGCAATCCTGTCGATCTTCGCTGAAGTAACATCAACGACAAATATTGTATTTGTCTCGTCGATAAAAGCAATTTTTTCTGAATTCGGAGACCAGAATAATCTGTAACCAAATCCCTTTCCCCTTTTTGAAAGCTGTTTAACCTTCCCTGAAAGATCTTTAAGATATATCTCATATTCTCCAGAGACATCACTCCAGTAAACTATATACTTTCCATTAGGGGACCATGAGGGATCATGTTCCCAGGCACCGCTCGTGTTGGTAATATTTTTTGTAAAACCTTTCTTGGCAGGGACATCGAACAGTTCACCCCTTGCTTCAAAAACAACTCTTTTCCCATTCGGAGAAACGGTCATATTTCCAATCTGATCACCAACGCTCTTCTTTCTTGCAATTTCATTTGACAAATCACTTATTACATTTACTTCTATCTCTTTGTATTTGTCACTCGAAAGATCTAAGAGGAATAGTCCGCCTCCTTTTTCAAATACTATTTCAGAATTCCCTGCAGACATATTCGAAATATCAAAATCTTTAAACGCAGTGATCTGTTTGATATCGCCAGAACCAATGCTGTATTTCCAGATATTATGTCTCATGTTAACACCCCGGTCTGACAGGAAATAAATATAATCCCCTACCCAGGCAGGTTTTCCCTCGGTTGCTTCTGTATTGGTGATATTAACCGTTTTACTGCTTTTGAGATCATATATATAGATATCGGAAGCAAGTCCGCCTCTATACCTTTTAAAAGGATAGTTCTCAGTAATTTTTGTAATATAAGCGAGCTTATTTCCATCTCTTGAAAATGAGGCAAGTTCACCATAAGGGATCTTTAGTTTTTCGGGGAAACCGCCCTTACTGCTTACCAGATAGAATTGACCGAGTCGCCTTATACCATTCTCTCTTGAAGATCTGAATAATATATGCTTTCCATCAGGATGCCATTCAACCATTTTGTCAGAAAAAGAATTCCATGTAACATGTAAAGGAACTCCGCCAGACACCGGAATAATATATATATCTTCATTTCCATTATATGCAGCCGTGTATCCTATATATTTTCCGTCTGGGGAAAACTTTGGCCACGACTCTTCTCCGGGTGAATGTGTCACCTGAAGAGCTGTACCTCCTGTTTTGGGTACAAGCCAGATATCCCCACCATAAACGAAAGTGATCTGTGATTCAGAAACATCCATGTATTTCAATAGTTTTGCATTGATTTCTCCCTGTATCGAACCAGCAAGAAAGAAAAACGAAATAATAAGAAAAAATACCTTAATTTTCATGATCGAATCTCCTCTGAAATTTTTATATATTAAATACGTATCTTTTATGTTTATAGTTCATAATAAGCTTTCTATAGATCTTACTATTCCTGGAATCAAAAAGAATCCTTGAAAAATATATTTATTTAATATTTTTTAGAGCATTTAAAGCTTTTTTTGCCATTTTCTCCTGAAATAGTGCAAATTCTTCGGAAACATGAGATTTCAATAGAAATAAATTCGTCTCATTAGATATTTCTTTTTCGACTTTTTGTAAAATCGTCAGAAAACCCGATCCTTCCTTATTGATAAGTTTTGAAGTATTAAGATAGTTCTTTTTAGATCCTTCGGAAAAAGGATGGATCATCCTCTTTATTCTGAATGACTCGAAACAGATGGGTGCTGTATCACCTTTAAATAATTCCGTAGGAGTTGACCCCGCTTCAACCCATACGGGAACTGCAATTGACGTCACAGGTTCCCCGAGAATAACCCAAAAAGTTGCGACCGAATTCTTTTCCCCAAGATTTTTCCCGGCAATTACAATGGCCGCAGAAGTCAATGGACGATTGATAGAATCCCTGCTGTAGATCCAGAAAGGTTCTTCAGAAGAGTGATTCTTCAATTCCGATAAAGACGGATGATTCACAAGCACATTACCAATATCACGTGAAATATAACGGAAAATATCTTCATGCCCTATTCCTGAGGATAAGAATTTTTTGAATAATTCGGATGCTCTTTCAAATCGAAGATACCCTTCTCCTTTGCCTGTTTGACCACTTCTCGCAAAATTTGTCACAACAAAATACTTGTCTTCTGTTTCGGATGTATTGAATCTTTTATAACCATTGTTATGAACTTCAAATAATGTTGAATTTCCTTCTGCATCAATAACTCCATAAGTTGACCAACTCCCGAGGGATCGTCCAAGATTCTTAATTAGATATTTTTCAAAATCATTAGCACTCTTGCATGTTCTTAACGCATCAGACATAATCTGTCCTTCGAGATCATGTACTTCGTTCTCATTTTTAGGAAGATTATAAGCAACAGTATTAATAATACCGAAACCCTCAATATTCAAACCGGCATAGACAAATCTTCCGGAATTTTCCGAAGCATTAACTATTCCTATGAAACTATAAGGTTTCTCATCAACATATATGATCTTGTTTGAAAGATGCCCTGTATCTCTGTTCTTCCATAAAACAGGGATCCCGTCTTTTGATACTTCTCTTCCAATGATCGCAGTTGTACATCCGAAAATAATATCGGAGATCCCCACGATCATAATAAAAACCAAGAATAATAAAAATGACTTAGCAGGTCTCATATTTCTTCTCCTCATTTTTAATAATAATATTATCACATTTAAAAGAACAAGTTCTCCCGTCATTCTATAAAATTCAGACTACCCTTACTGATCAATCCTGTTTTTCAGGAAAAGATCTATTGATATTGGAAATTTATTCAATTAGACTTTATTTTATTATATATTTCGTTTTTTACCGGAGGAGTAATGAAAAGAAAGCTTATAATTAATGTTATTCTTGTTTTTAGTTTTTTCTCATTTATATCTGGAGAAAATGCTGATTTTAGATCAGCAGAAAAGTTTGCTCCTGAAAATCTGAGGAAAATGGTCGGAAGCAGAAATGTACACCCGAACTGGATCAATAATTCAGAAAAATTCTGGTACTCGTACAAAACAAGTGAAGGAATTAATTATTACATAGTAGATACAACCAACGCTGAAAAGAAACCAATGTTCGACAGAGAGAAGCTGGCATCAAGCTTATCTGCACTTACAAGCAAAAAATTTAATTTTAAGGATCTGAAATTAAAAAATATCAAATTCAATAAGGAAGAAACTGCCTTTTCATTCACAATGAACAAGTCAAGGTTTTCATATACAACCCTGAACTTGAAATTAAAACTTATTGAAAAAAATGAAAAGAACCGGGATAAGGAAGATCCATTCCTGCCATCTCCGGATAAAAAGTGGGTAATCTATGCTATAGACCATAATCTCTATCTTAAAAAAAGTGAGGATCCGGTCACCAATGAGATCAAACTCACATCAAACGGAGAAAAATGGTTTAGCTATGCAAAAGATGACGGAAAAGATCAGAAAGGAAAAAGAGTAAAAACAATTGCCAGATGGTTCAAAGATTCAAAAAAAATATTTGCTAAAAGGACCGACAAGAGAAAAGTGGAAGATCTGTTTCTCGTTCATTCTACAAGTATCCCCCGGCCAACACTTGAGCTTTACAAATATGCAATGGCAGGAGACAAAGAAATTCCTCAGTATGAGATTTCTGTCATCAGTATAAGTGACATGAAACAAGTTAAGATGAATATTGATAAATGGAAAGATCAGAGGATTGGTAGTGAAGGGTTCGACAGAATATATACAACTGACAACTCGGACAATCTCTTTTTTATCCGGAGCACCAGAAATTACAGAGAAGTGGAACTATGCAGATCTGATACAGATACAGGAAATACCACGGCTCTCATTCATGAAAAGATCGAGCCTTACTGGA
>CAYNUG010000137.1:0-5613 GCA_964400545.1 uncultured Clostridia bacterium
GAATAATGATCTCCACACAGAGGATTGTAACCTTCGGCTTTATGAGTACAATCTTTCATCCTGCCATAATTGCGGGGGTTCTTGTTGTGATCAAGAATTATTTCCTGATAAAGATCTTTTAGATCAGACATTATTTAAAAACCTCATATAATTTCCTGATCGCTCTAATAAAGATATCAATTTCATCTTTAGTATTATAACATGCAAATGAAACTCTTGCTGTAGCAGGTATTCCGAAAAAGTCCATGACCGGCTGAGCGCAATGGTGTCCGGTTCTAATCGCAACTCCCTCCAGATCCAGTATGGTACCGACATCATGAGGGTGAATGCCGTCAATTACAAAAGAGATAACCCCGGATCTTTTTTCAGCTTCACCGATAAATCTGATCTCCGGGAACTTTTTCATTTCTGAAACTGCATATTGATATAATTTTGCCTCATGCTCCTCGATATTTTTAATTCCGATAGAATTAATATAATTTATTGCTTCCCCGAGTCCGATAACACCAGCAATATTTGGAGTTCCGGCTTCGAATTTGTATGGCAGATCATTGTAGGTCGTTTTTTCAAAAGTTACGGTTTTGATCATATCACCGCCGCTCTGATATGGTGTCATTTCTTCGAGGACTTCTTCTTTCCCGTACAAAACTCCGATTCCGGTAGGTCCGTAAACCTTGTGTCCTGAAAAAACAAAAAAATCACAGTCAATATCCCTGACATCAATTTTCTTGTGAGGAATTGATTGAGCACCATCAACAAGGACTTTGATCCCGTGTTTATGTGCGGTATTAACCAGTTCTTTCACCGGATTTATAGTCCCAAGTGCATTTGACATATGAGTTATTGCTATGAATTTTGTCTGTTCATTTATCATCTTCTCCATTTCGTCTGCGAGAAGTTCCCCCTTCTCATTCATCGGCAGAATGCGGAGCCTGGCCCCTTTTCTTTCACACAATATTTGCCACGGAACTATGTTGGAATGATGTTCCATTGCAGTAATTATGATCTCATCATTTTCATTAAGTTTGTCATAAAGGAAACTCTGGGCAACCAGATTTATTCCCTCTGTTGTTCCCCGTGTGAAGATTATCTCTCGACTGTCAGATGCATTAATATAATTCCGGATCATGTTCCTCGATCTTTCATATTCCTCTGTAGAAATATTGCTTAGTGTATGAACACCACGATGGATATTTGAATTCTCTTCCCTGTAATATTTGCTTAATCTGTCAATTACCTGAACCGGGTTCTGAGAAGTAGCTGCATTGTCAAAATAAACAAGCTGCTTTCCATTAATTTTCTTTTGAAGGATCGGAAAATCTTTCCTGACATTTTTTACATCAAAACTTTTGTGCTGATATTTCTTATCTGAAGTTTTCATATTTTCATCTCACTCTCAAGTAAAATTTCGATCTTATTTGAAACATCCTTGTTCTTAAATTTTTCAAGAATCTCTTTTAAAAATCCCGAGGTAAGGATCCTCATAGCCTCAACATGACCGATGCCTCTTGATCTCATGTAAAACAGAGAATCTGAATCCGGTTGTCCGACAGAAGCACTGTGCGAACATTTTACATCATCAGCATATATCTCAAGTGCAGGTTTTGAATCGACACTTGCAGAATCTGATAACATTAATGATTTACTGGACTGTGAAGAATCGGTGTGAACCGAGCCCTCACCAACATATATTTTCCCGTCAAAAACAGCTCTGGACCTATCATCAAGAACTCCATTAAAATTCTCCAGACTTTTGCACGAGGGGAAATTATGAAATATCTCAGTGTGATTATCTGTATGTTGATTCTCTTTAAGAAAATAAATTCCCTCTATTTCGCTTGTCGATCCGCTCCCGTTCATTAATACAGAAATATTATTCCTCGTTAATGCTCCACCGAAAGTTGCAGTATGAGAAGAAAATGAAGAGTTTTCTCCTTGTCTGACATTCAAAGATCCAACATGAAATGAAGAACGGCTCTCTGTTTGGATCTTATAATGATTTACTGAAGCTCTGTCTTTTATATATATGTCGGTTAGTGAATTGGTAAAATAAACAGAACCCGGTTCACCTGTATATTCCTCGATCAACGAGAAATTACTCCCCTCTTCAGCTATGATCAGATTCCACGGGTGTGACATCCCCGATGATCCTGTATTAACTGTAAGAAAGATCAGATGTACAGAAAATTTCGGATCAATATCTTTCTCTATACGGATAAAAGTTCCTTCATTTAAGTAAGCTCTGTTCAAATTGGTGAAAGCATCGGATTTCTTTTTTGTTTCTTCGACATACTTCAGGATACTATCATCACCGGAATTTATAATATTCTTTATATTATCAATAGATATTCCTCCGGATAACGGAATATTTGAAAGATCTTCGGTGAATTTCCCGTTAACAAATACGAGCGAACAGGATGATATTCTGTCGGGAAGGAGTTTCTCTATTGTTGAAACATTAATTGACTTTGGCAGTTCAGGTTCATATGAAAAATCTTTCTTTGACAATTGTGTCAGATCTGTATATTTCCATTCTTCGATCTTTGTCGAAGGGAGTCCTGTTCTGGAAAACCCGGATCTCCCTTCCTCTCTGATCTTATCAGCTCTCTTACTTTTATTCTTCCATATCTGAGAATCAATTTCTTTAAGAGGAGCTGTAAGGTTATCAGCCGGAATAAACCGATTCATTTGCAATCACCTTTAGTTTCCGGAAGGCTGTTCAGCCAGTCATAACCTTTTTCTTCCAGTTCGAGAGCAAGCTCGCTGGTCCCGGACTTAATGATCTTTCCGTTTGAAAGGACATGGACATAGTCCGGTTTTATATAATCAAGCAGTCTCTGATAATGAGTGATAAGGATTATTCCCTTTTCAGGGCCGTGGAACCTGTTGATCCCTTCAGCTACTATTTTAAGCGCATCAATATCAAGACCTGAATCTGTTTCGTCAAGGATAGCCAGATCAGGTTGAAGTATTGAGAGTTGCAGAATCTCGTTTCTTTTCTTCTCTCCACCGGAGAACCCTTCATTTATAGATCTTTTTAACATATCTTCGCTCATGCCTATTGTTTTCATCTCTTTTCTGACGAGTTTAAGAAAATCCAAAGGCTCAACATCTTCAAGACCTTTATGCTTCCTGATCGTATTCAATGCCGTTCTCAGAAAATATGCATTGTTAACACCCGGGATCTCTATCGGGTATTGGAATGCAGTGAAAATACCCTCTCTCGCTCTGATCTCCGGTTCCATTTCCGATATATCTACTCCTTTGTAATGAATAGATCCTGAAACGATCCTGTATCCATCTCTTCCTGCTATTGTTTGAGTCAATGTGCTCTTGCCCGATCCATTCGGGCCCATGATCGCATGTATTTCCCCTGGTTTTACTTTCAGATCAACACCTTTAAGTATCTCTTTACCATCTATTTTCACTTTTAAACATTCGATATCCAACATAATTAAATCCTCCATTTAACCTACACTTCCTTCCAGACTTATTTCCAGTAGTTTTTGTGCTTCCACGGCAAATTCCATCGGCAATTCGTTAAGTACCTCTTTGCAGAATCCGTTTACTATCATAGACACTGCATCTTCCATTGAAAGTCCCCTCTGCTGAAGATAGAATAACTGGTTCTCACCTATCTTTGAAGTTGTAGCTTCATGTTCAACCTTGGAGCTGTTGTTCTTGTGTACCTCAAGATAAGGAAAAGTATGAGCTCCGCATTTATCTCCCAGAAGGAGAGAATCACATTGTGAATAATTTCTGGAATTGTCAGCACCTGGAGACATCCTTACGAGTCCTCTGTATGAATTATTGCTGTGTCCTCCGGAAATACCTTTTGATATTATTGTGCTTTTTGTATTTTTCCCCAGGTGGATCATTTTTGTACCTGTATCCGCCTGCTGATAATTGTTTGTTACGGCAACGGAATAGAACTCTCCAACAGAATTATCACCTTTTAGAATGCAGCTTGGATATTTCCATGTTATAGCAGACCCGGTTTCTACCTGGGTCCACGATATTCTGGAATTCTCCCCTTTGCAGATGCCCCTTTTTGTGACAAAATTATAAATCCCCCCCTTGCCTTCTTTATTGCCCGGATACCAGTTCTGAACTGTCGAATATTTAATGCTGGCATTATCGAGAGAAATAAGCTCAACAACTGCCGCATGGAGCTGGTTCTCATCCCGCATGGGAGCAGTGCATCCCTCAAGATAATTTACAGAGCTCCCTTCTTCAGCTATTATCAGAGTCCTTTCGAACTGACCTGTGTTAGCAGTATTGATCCTGAAATAACTTGAGAGATCCATGGGGCATTTCACTCCTTTTGGAATATAGCAAAAAGTACCGTCACTAAAAACAGCAGAATTAAGAGTTGCAAAAAAATTGTCGCGATAAGGAACTACACTGCCGAGGTATTTTTTGATAAGTTCAGGATGATTTTTAACTGCTTCTGAAAAGGAACAGAAAATTACACCCATCTCTTTAAGTTTTTCCGAAAAAGTAGTAGCAACAGATACCGAATCGAATACGGCATCTACGGCAACACCGGAGAGTTTTTTCTGCTCCTCAAGAGGGATCCCCAATTTGTTGAAAGTATCTATGATCTCATCATCGACTTCATCGAGACTTTTGAGTTCTTTTTTCTTTTTCGGAGCAGCATAATAAATAATATCCTGAAAATCTATCGGATTAATTTCCAGGTGAGCCCAATCCGGCATTTTCATTGTGGTCCAGTGACGAAATGCCCGGAGGCGCCATTCTAAAAGAAAATCGGGTTCTCCCTTTTTTGAAGAAATAAGCTTTATCGTTTCTTCGCTTAACCCTTTCTCGACTGTATCCATATCAATGTCGGTATTAAATCCGTATTTATAATCACTCTTTTCGAGATTATCAAGTAGCTTTTTATCTTTTATTCTTTTATCTTTTTTTTTGTCGTTCATTTTAACCTGCAGTTATGTTATATCATCCAATGTTATACTACTCATAGATTCTATCAGTTTCTGGTTGAATTTTGTCCAGATATCTTTGACCCGGCATTTATCCATAAGCTCGCACTCTCCTTTTAACCCCGGATAACATGTCCGGGATTCTTCATCCTGAAGATCTACAGCTTTATAAATATCCCAAAATGAGATACTACCGGGCTCTCTGGAAATAGTGAATCCTCCCCCGGGTCCCATTTTGCTTTTCAGGATATTGCTTTTTTTTAAATCGAGGCAGATTTTTTCAAGAAAATGCTCCGATATCTTCTGATTAACCGAGATCCGTTTGCGGTTCACAGGCTTCCCTTCTCCCAGTATAACCTCATGCAGAGCTCTCAGAGCATATTCTGTTCTGATCGTAAAATTCATACAATAACATTACAATAGTTGACTAAATTTGTCAACTATAACAAGCCGAAACCCACAAGATAAATAAATTTCCGGAGAATTATTTTACACTGTCTATTGCAGTTTTTAATGCCTTCTCGAGCATGGAATTATCCGGCTCTTTAATAAAATTGTTGTCCATAAGGAGTTTCATTGAAGCTCTTGCTTCTTTGATATCAGACAGGGTTTTATCATAAACACTCTGCCAGTCAGTTTTTATTCTGGCAACCCCGTTCTTTATTGC
>CAYNUG010000138.1:0-5587 GCA_964400545.1 uncultured Clostridia bacterium
CGAGGAGGTAATCCTTATCAAGAACCTGTGTTGTTCCAGGACTATTTTCGTCTGATTCATTACCATCCTTTATATCGTTGTCCTCGTCAAGATTGATAGAGATCACGGATTCGTGTTCTACTTTATCTATTATGTCTCCGAAAATGTCATTGGAACTTAACTGACCCTTATCATTTTCTTTTAATATTCTTATTTTTTTTGTATCGGAAGTCGGAATTTGTGTACTTCCTGAATCGAATTGGTTATTAAGATCGTCTTTAGTAATATTCAGAAGAGTAGAAACCAGATCAAGGAAAGATTTACTGTCGATCGGTTTTTCCATAAAATCGTCAGCACCAAATTCTGAAATTGCCTGATTGCGGTATTCGATACCCTTGTAAACACCGCTCATAACTATGATCTTTGTCATAGGATAATTAGAAGATATGAATTTTGAAAGATCAAATCCATGAAACTTGGGAAGCATGGCGGCTGTTACAACGAGGTCATATTCTTTTTTCTTTAATAGTTTCTTTGCTGTATCGCCTGCTTCTGCTATTATTAATTCAAATATTGGAGATGATAATATATCTTTTATTTTATCAATTGTCGGGCCATCGTATTCAACTATCAGAATATTTTTTTTCATAATAATTCTCCAAAAAAATTATATAATATAAAATGAATTAGTTCAAACGGGGAACATATGTTTATCATAAAAATTTATGTCAGAATTCGACATCCATATCCCTCTGCTGGTTAAGAATCCTCAGTTTATCCCTTACTTTCCAGTTTATGGGCATTATTATAAGTATTACCAGTGCCGATGTTACGAAAAAATGGAAAGTTCTGCCAAATGGCATTCCCAGAAGTGAAATGGTCAGTCCCATTATTGCTATCAATTCGGCGATAGCTGAGAGAATAATGTCGATTGTTCTCCATTTTCTGAGGATCTGGATCAAAGAAAAATCATCCTTGATCGTGTGTGAAGAGTAGTAAATGGTCTTTCGAACTGCAAGTACTATTATAACGATCAGAATCGCTGCTATGTTCAGGACATTAAAAATCAATTTCATGTCATCAGGTTGTAAACTCGTGAAGAGCGAATTTGTGCTTTTTGTTGAATAATTTGAGATCAAAGCTAATAACAGAACTGATACTACCGTGGAAATACAGATAAGTACCGTGCTTTTTGTCTCTCTTTTGATGATTTCATTGTTCTCTGTAAAGTTATCATATCCAAAATTCATAACTCAGATTTACCATTTAAGAATTATCATGTCAAGGAATATCAGTTCGAGTATTTGCCGGGAATATCATAAATACGCTTTTTGTAATAACAATTGATTCTGATATAATTTTTGCAAATGAAAAAGTTTCTGATGTTATTACCGTTTCTTATCTATTCTTTATCTTGTTCTGTTCCGTCTGATGTGAACATAACTCCTTCAGGAAGTAGTTCGCATGTCAGGACAGGATCAGGTGAGAATAGTAAAGTGGTGACCGGATCGGACGACAGCTTTTATCAGGTAGGTATAGCTTCGTGGTATGGTGGGAAGTTCAATGGCAGGAGGACGTCTAACGGTGAGATATACGATATGTTTAAACTTACTGCTGCACATAAGGAACTTCCGTTCAATACAATAGTAGAGGTTGAAAATTTAAAGAATCGGAAAAAGGTGATTGTCAGAATAAATGATCGGGGACCATTCGTTAAGAATAGAATAATAGACCTATCATTTAAGGCTGCAATAAGTATAGAGATGGATGAAATAGGGACTGCTCCCGTTGTACTCAGGATTGTAGATCTGATCAATAGTGGAAGAGGAAAGAGAATAGTTGTAAAGAAGATCGACTATTATCACAGGTCGGAATTTTATTTGCAGGCGGGTGCTTTTACGCTGATCGAGAATGCTGAATCATTGGTTGTCCGGTTGAATTATTATTCCCCTGAAGTTAAGTTCAGAATAACTTTTGAAAACGGATATCACAAGGTTATATCAGTGAAAATCAGTTTAAGAGATGATGCTGAAAGGTTGAAAAGGACACTTGAAGATCTGGGTTTTGATACATTCATCAAAGAAGTTTTTATAACCGGGGAAAAAAAATAATTTGAGCCCGGAGCTTGTAGCAAAGATATCCGCAGTACTGTTTCTCGGAGGATTTATTCAAAGCTCGGCCGGATTCGGTTTCGGGTTGTTTGCTCTTCCTTTGTTCCTTTTTTTCAAATTGCAACTTCATGAAGCTGTTATTATTGTGATCATCGGTTCTGCGATCCAGAAAACAATGGGAATCCGGTATTTCAGGAAGGTTATAGATCTGAAGGAGATCTCGCCATTAATAATCTCAGGACTTGCCGGACTGCCAATTGGATTGTACCTGATGTTCAGAGCATCAGGTTTAAATAATTCAGCTGTAAAATCCGTTATAGGTTTTCTGATAGTTTTCATGCTTATTCTCCGGTGGTCAAAATTAATAAGATCTGTGATCGATATGAAAAAGATCTGGACATTCATTGCCGGATTCATATCAGGAATTTTAAATGGTTTTGCAAATATTGGAGGACCGCCGATAGTTTTATGGGTTCTTGCTCAGGACTGGGAGAATAAAAAAATGCGTGCTACGATAATCTCCTTCTCATTGTTTTTTGTCCCTTTTCAGATAATCATCATGGTAATCATGTTTGGTAAAGCACTATATTCCCCTCTTATTTGTGCAATGCTTCTTTCACCGTCAGTTATAGCAGGATCCTGGTTCGGATTAAAATTCGGAGACAGGTTTCCACGGAGGATCCTTGAAAGATATATGGAGATACTCCTTTTAATTATTGCTCTTGTTTCGATCCTGAAGCCGTTGTTCGATTAGGATACTCTATTTATAAAGACAAAGGTAAGATACCGGTTCCCTGATTATCACTTTAAATTCTACACCTTTCTCTATTTGAAATGAATCGCCCTTTTTATAAGTCCTTTTAACTCCGTCAGGCAGTATCGCATCCATTTCACCATAAACTATCTCCATTATTTCAATTGTATCGGTTCCGAATTTATATTCTCCATTCTCCATAATTCCGACTGTGAACTTCTCTCCGTTAAGAGAATTACCGAGACTTACGATCTTTCCATCATAGTATTCATTCGTTTTTATCATTCTATTTCTCCCTGATATTATTTTAATATTGCTCCTACCGGTGTTTCTTCGGGAATCACAAGTATATATGGTCTGTCTTCTGCATCTGAAGCCGCGAGTATCATACCCTGAGATAATACTCCCCTGAGTTTTACCGGTTTAAGGTTCTTCACAATGATGATCTTTCTCCCGATAAGTTCTTCAGGTGTATAATAAAGTGCAATTCCTGCTACAAGTGTTCTTTTGTCCAAACCGGTGTCCACTTCCAGTTTCAACAGCTTATCTGCATTCTCAATCTTTTCCGCATTCAGGATCTTGGATACTACCATCTCGACCTTTTTGAAATCTTCAAAATTTATTATTCCTTCTTCCATTTGATCGTTTTCCCCCTTTTTTGTGTTGTCTTTTTTATCTTTTTCCTGTTTTTCCTCTGTTTTAAGAAATTCTTTAAGGTCCACACGGGGAAAAAGCTGTTCGCTCTTTCCTATCGTGAATTTATTTCCCGGATCTTTCCATCCAATGGACAGGTCTTCGTGACCGAAAACTTTTGCGACTTTCTCCGATGTTTCCGGTATAACTGGATAAAGTATAGAATTAATACTGAGGATCGATTTTACAAGAGTAAGTAGAACTCCTTCGAGTTCAGATTTTTTATCTGTTTCCTTAGCAAGGGACCATGGTTGGGTTTCTACAATATATCTGTTCACATAGCCGATGAACTCAAATATCTTTTCCAGTCCTCTGTTGAATTTGTATTCGTCAAACATTCTGATTGCAGATATTTCCATCTCTTTGTACTGTTTTTCAAGTTCTTCTTCTCTGGCTCCGAGTGAAGAGCCTCCGGTAAAACGGTTGCCCAGATATTTTTCTATCATTCCTGCAGACCTTGATACCAGATTTCCCCAATCGTTGGAAAGATCGTTGTTAATTCTGGTAACGAACCCCTGATGGGAGAAGTTACCGTCTGCTCCGATGGGAGCTTCTCGCATCAGGAAGTATCTTATTGCATCGGAATTAAAGAATTCAAACAATACGTTAGGGTCAAGTACATTCCCGATGGATTTTGACATTTTTTTCTCGTCTTTAAGCCACCAACCGTGGATCAGTTCTTTTTCTGGTAAAGGTAATCCGGCAGACATAAGAAATGCCGGCCAATATACTGCGTGGAATTTCAAAATATCTTTTGCCATTACATGCAGATCGGCAGGCCACATCTTTTTAAAAAGAGAATCTTCTTCAAGATAGTTGATCCCGGTTATGTAATTTGTCAGTGCATCGAACCAAACGTAAATTGTCTGTTCCTCATCTCCCGGGACCGGAATTCCCCAAGTAACTGTTGAACGTGTTATGCTCAAATCTCTTAATCCCATTTTTACGAACGACCTGACTTCGTTCATTCTGGATGGAGGTTGGATGAAATCGGGATGTTCATCATAATATTTCAGAAGTTTGTCCTGATAGGCGGACAGTTTAAAAAAATAACATTTCTCTGTCACTTTCTCCGTCTCTTTTCCGCAATCCGGGCAGACCTTGTTGCCGGATTTAGTATCCTCGGATGTTTCAGATACGAAGCTTTCACAAGATACACAATAGTGTCCTTTGTAATCTCCCGCATAAATATCTCCTTTTTCCCGGACTATATTAAATATCTTCTTTACTCCTTCTGCATGAAAATCGTCGGTTGTCCTTATAAATTTATCGTAATCAATATTAAGTTTTTTCCAAAGTTCTTTAAAACGGATCACAACGCTGTCTGCAAGTTGCTTCGGGGTTATATTCTTTTTTATTGCGTTCTTTTCGATTTTTTGTCCGTGCTCGTCGGTTCCCGTCAAAAAGAAAACATCATATCCGCGAAGAGTTTTATACCTCTTAATAACATCGGCCATTATTGTCGTGTAGGCATGACCAATGTGAGGAATATCGTTAACGTAATATATTGGTGTGGTCAGAAAGAATTTCTGCCTTGTTTGCGTTTCGGTTCTTTTCTCCATCTCCACCTCCTGAATCGCCAATTATAACACACTTTATCAACTGGTCACTCCCTGGAATGCCGGAGGTCTTTGTATAAAAGGGCAAAGGAAAAAATAAAAATGTAAAGAAACAAAGCACAGTTACCCCGGGTTATATATTCTTTGGAAGTATAAAAGATTTAAAAAGGTTCAAAGCATACCTGTCGGTCATTCCTGCAATAAAATCTATAACTCTTCTGTTGACGTCATCTTCTTCAGGGAAATTGTTTATATAATCGGTCGGATCCTTTTTTATGTGTCCGAAAAGAGATATAAGAATATACTTTATTTTTTCTCTTTCTCCTTCCGATTCTTTTCTCAGATAAACATTCTCATAGAGGAATTTCCTTAGTATTATGAGTTCGTTGTACACTTTTTCCGAGACTGAAATGAACTCGAGTCCGTTCTTTAGCGTTTCCCTTATGATATCGGTAACGATCGTATCGATCCTGGAGGCGAAACTGTTCCCT
>CAYNUG010000139.1:0-5493 GCA_964400545.1 uncultured Clostridia bacterium
ATCATAGATTCAAATGTGTCGGGAATGGAATTGCTTATGCTCCTCACCTCATTATTGGACAGATCCGGTATAAAAAGGGATAAGATCCGGGGGTCAATAAATTTTGATCCGCTTTGTCTCCTTGCGAAGAACGGGGAATTAAAATTTTCACCGGATCATTATTACAGGAAGATGGCACTGATGATCAGATGGGCGAAAAAGAATGCGATGAAAGTGAAGATGTCCGGTATATCCGTGCTCCCATATCACAATGCCGGGGCATCGGCAGTTCAGGAACTTGCTATTGCGTTATCCACCGGGATTGAATATATAGAAAACTTGAAAATATATGGGATCTCTCCCGCTGAATCAATGGCATCTTTTTCGTTTAGATTCGGTATCGGCTCTGATTTCTTTATGGAAATTGCAAAATCAAGGGCAGGAAGGGTCCTTTGGAGCAGGATCCAGAAAGAGTACGGTGTTCCTGAAGATAAGCGTGGCTATTTTGTCCAATCTGAAACCTCGATGTTCAATCAGTCCGCATTGGATCCTTATGTTAATATGCTCAGGATAACTACCGAGGCTTTTTCGGCTATTGCCGGAGGTGCCGACATGGTCACCATAAATCCTTTTGACATGGTTATGAATGATTCCCCTGTTTTCTCAAGAAGAGCTGCCCGGAATGTTCATATGATCTTAAAAGAGGAGTCACATCTTCATCAACTGATCGATCCGGCGGGTGGTTCATATTTTGTTGAGAAGCTTACATCTGAAGTGATCGACAAATCATGGGAGTTTTTTCTAGAGATAGAAAAGGAAGGCGGAGCTTTGAGATCTCTTGAAAATGGATTTATAAAAGACAGATTATCTAAAGGAAGAGAGAAACTTGAACAATTATTATCTGTAAGAAAAAAGATCCTTGTCGGGACAAATAATTATGGTAATCCTGATGAGGAAATATTTGGGAAAGAAAAGGACGATCTTTCTCCGGTTTTCTCACAAAGGGTCGAAGAAGTGAATGAATATAAAAAAAATATGAATAATAAGAGAACGGAAAATGATCTTGGCAAATTGCATGAGGCATTTTCAGAAAATGATCCTGATATAATTGATTTAGGAGCCGGATTCTTTGAGAATGGTGCGACTATCGGTGAAGTTACTGCTGCGATCGGGGGGGATGTGAGCCCTTTTGTTATTAATGGGAATGCTCCGGATATCTTAAGGCTTACTAAAAAAATGGAAGATCTGAGAATAGAAGTAGACAGGTTCAAGATTCTTCATGGGAGTGCAAGCGAAGTGATAGTGGCTGTCAGTGAACCTTTTCTGAAGATAAAGGCGAGAAGTGATTTTTGCAAATCTTTCTTTGAAACAGGCGGGTTCAACAGCAGAATGATCAGATTGGCGGGAACAGTAGAAAAAAGGATCGATCAAATAAAAAAAATAAAGAACCGGATCGTTGTATTGTGTGCTTTAGATAAAGATTATCTGAACCTTGTACAGGAAATTGTTCCTGAGATCAGAAAAAAAGATGAAGATGCGGCGGTTATTCTCGCCGGTGATCCGGGTGATAACAGGAAATTGCTTGAAAAGAACGGGGTCGATTTCTTTATTTTCAATGGGATCGATCTGCCTGAAATAATAATGGACATACTTGAAAGATCCGGGGTGAAAAATGGATAAGAGACCCGATTTCAGTAAAATTGATGTAAATGACAGGGATATAAAAAATATTCCTTCATCCGAATGGGAGAAGGAGATATTAAAGACAAACGGAATATCCTCTTCAGATCTATTATGGGAAACACTTGAGCAGATTGATATAAAACCTTTTTACCGACCTGAGGATATATCCGGTATGGATCATATTGGATTTGCTTCGGGGATACCTCCTTTCCTGAGAGGACCATATGCCACAATGTATCTTCAGAGACCGTGGACTGTCAGGCAATATGCCGGTTTTTCAACAGCTGAAGAGAGCAATGCTTTTTACAGGAGAAACCTGGCTGCAGGACAGATGGGGTTGTCAATAGCTTTTGATCTAGCCACTCACCGGGGATATGATTCGGATCACGAAAGGGTTATCGGAGATGTGGGGAAAGCCGGGGTTGCTATAGATTCGATCGAAGATATGAAGATACTTTTTTCCGGTATTCCACTGGACAAAATGTCTGTATCGATGACGATGAACGGTGCGGTTCTCCCTATAATGGCATTTTATATTGCTGCTGCCGAAGAGGAAGGGATCTCTCCCGATAAACTGACCGGGACAATTCAGAATGATATCCTGAAAGAATATATGGTAAGGAATACTTATATATATCCGCCTGAAACATCGATGAGGATAATTGCAGATATTTTTAAATATACATCTCAGAATATGCCCAAATTCAACAGTATCAGTATCTCAGGCTATCATATGCAGGAAGCCGGGGCGACAGCAGATCTGGAGATGGCATACACCCTTGCTGACGGTCTGGAATATGTGAGGACGGGAATAAATGCCGGAATAAAGATAGATGATTTTGCTCCGAGACTCTCTTTTTTCTGGGGTTCGGGGATGAACTATTTTATGGAAATTGCAAAAATGAGGGCCGCAAGGGTAATCTGGGCAAAGATTATCAAACAGTTCGATCCAAAAAACCCTAAATCGATGGCGCTAAGAGCTCATACGCAAACGTCCGGGTGGAGTCTTACTGAACAGGACCCGTACAATAATGTTGCCAGAACTTGCATGGAGGCCATGGCTGCTGCGATGGGGCATACCCAGTCCCTTCATACGAATTCTTTAGACGAAGCTATTGCTCTCCCCACTGATTTTTCTGCAAGGATCGCCAGGAATACGCAATTGTATCTTCAGGAAGAGACGGGGATAACAAAAGTAGTGGATCCATGGGGCGGTTCTTATCTCGTTGAATATCTGACAGATAGTCTTATTAAGAAAGGATGGGAGCATATTAATGAGGTTGAATCTTTTGGGGGTATGACAAAAGCTGTCATAGAAGGAATACCTAAAATGAAGATCGAGGAAGCTGCGGCAAGACGTCAGGCGAGGATCGATTCGGGTAGAGAAAGCATTATCGGAGTTAATAAATACAGGCTTGCAAAAGAGGATCCGCTTGAGATCCTTGAAGTGGATAATACAAAAGTTAGAGCTAATCAGATAAAAAGACTGGAAAATATCAGGAAGAAGAGGGATAATAATGCAGTGGAGAAATCACTCCGGGATATTACGGCATGTGTGGAATCTGGAGTTGGAAATCTCCTCGGACTTTCAGTCAAAGCTGCGAAGGTCAGGGCTACATTGGGTGAAATATCCGATGCAATAGAAAAGGTGAGTGGAAGATATCAGGCAATGATCAAAACAATATCGGGAATATATAGTAGCGAGTTTAAAGGGGATGATAAGGAACTTTTGAATAAAGTGAGAGATCTGACCGATAGGTTTGCTGAAAAGGACGGGCGAAGACCCAGGATCCTCGTGGCAAAAATGGGACAGGATGGTCATGACCGTGGAGCAAAAGTCGTTTCCACTGCTTATGCCGATATGGGATTTGATGTTGATATAGGCCCATTGTTCCAGACCCCGGAAGAGACGGCAAAGCAGGCGGTCGAGAATGATGTCCATGTGGTCGGAATGAGCACCCTTGCTGCAGGACATAAAACTCTTCTCCCGGCACTTGTAAATGAACTGAAGAAATTGGGCCGAGAGGATATTATTGTGGTATGCGGTGGCGTTATTCCTGTGCAGGATTACGACTTCCTTTATGATAACGGAGCTGCGGCAGTGTTTGGACCCGGAACAAAGATCCACCTCGCAGCCCTCCGCATCATGGAAGAAATCATAAAAAGATTCCTGTAACCTTTTTTGGGGACGGTTCTCAAAAAGGTGGACAACTCTGTTTGAATTATCTCAAAAATTGATATTACTGCTATAAAATTGTTATTCCCGGCTTATTAATAATTTAAAACCATTTACTATCTATTAAGGATTGATATAACAGATCCTACAAATGCAAGGCACATAAATGTCTGAAATGTATTGTTGAAGTGCTGATTTAATAAATTTTGTACACGAAGATGAGAACCGTCCCCAAAAAAGGTTTCATTTTTGTTGACAAATGGGAAAAAGTGTATCATAATAATAATACAATTATGAGTATGAGAGGTGAGTATGATTAGAATATCGGTTGATGAATCATCTGCTGTTCCTTTGTATCAACAGCTGAAACAGGCGATAATTATAGATATATTGTCTGAAAAGCTCAGCCCTGGGGATAAGATGCCTTCAATAAGATCTCTGGCCAAAATCCTTAAGATCAATCCGAATACCGTAGCAAAAGTGTACTACACTTTGGGAGATGAAGGGTTTATAGAAGGGAAGCGGGGGAGTGGTTATACGGTAAAAGAATCAAAATCAAAACTGGATAAGTTCAAGAAAGGTCTGGTTGAAGATGAAATAAAGAGGTTGCTGGAGATCGCATTTAAACTGGGTTTTAAAAAAAATGAACTTCTGGACCTTATAGGGAGGACAATAGAAAATGGGTAGAACAATATTGGAAGCAAAGAATATGAGTGTTCTTTTCGGGAATAAAAAGGCAGTAAATAACGTTAATGTGGTTTTTTCTTCCGGAGAAACTGTCTTGATAGCAGGGAGGAACGGAGCCGGAAAGTCAACATTCTTAAGAACTCTTGGGGGATTGATAATGCCGGATAAGGGATCAATGGATTATAAAGATATTACAAAAGATAAGATCGGAATAATCACTGAAAAAATGAGTCTGTTCAGAAGTATGAGCCTGAATGAAGGTATTGCTTTTCATTCCAAAATGTTCGGGATAAATGATTTCGATTATTCTATTCTTAAAAATCTTGAAATGGACCTGAACATAAAAATATCGGACCTGTCGTCCGGACAGAGGGCGGTTTACCACCTTTCTCTTCTTATATCTCAGAGACCGGAACTACTTCTGATCGATGAAGTGATATATCTTATCGATCCTTTTTTGAGAGATGTTTTTATAGACAGTTTGATCGACCTGCTTGATGGATCCGACACCGCCGTTATTATGGTCAATCATACATTCTCGGATACAGGAAAAATCCCCGACAGGGTGATCATCATGGATGAGGGGGAGATCATTATTGATGAAAAGAGAGAAGTGTTGTTGAGCAAAGTAAAAAAGATATCTGTGGAGAATCCGGAAAAACTTGATCTCCCGGTCTTTTTTACGAAGAACACACCGTTCGGTTATGAGCATTTTATTTATCCCTATGAAGAGGAAAAAATGGGAAATAAGAATTTCCAGATTGACAGTGTCGGGTTGAATGAAATTATTAAAGCTTTCTTGGGAGGCAGATATGCTAAAAAAAGAGATTAATGAAATTGTAAAGCAAACAATGTTTCTGTTAGGGACATTGTTAGTTTATCTTACGGTAATACATACGATATCGGTTATAACCGGAAGCGATTCTGATTTTTTCAAATATTTTCAGATATTCTATCAAATATATATT
>CAYNUG010000140.1:0-5484 GCA_964400545.1 uncultured Clostridia bacterium
TGATGACATTCTGTCCATGGAAGAAGAAATCTCCGAAGGTGAAGAGGATCTTCTTGAGAGTGAGCTGGTTTCTTCGGATGATGATATTATAGATGTGGAAGATTCAGTTCTGGAATTGGAGGAGGCTCCTGAAGCAGCAGAAGAAGAATCAATGGATGATAGTATTTCCGAGCTGGGAGAAGAAGAAGTCCTTGAGGAAATAGTTTCTGAACCCGAAGAAGCACCGGATTTATCCGGGGATCTTGAGGAAGAGGAGACTCTTGAGCTGGAAGAAGATCTTTCTGTTGAAGAGTTTTCTGAAATTAGTGATGAATCTCAGGAGTTGAAGGATGAAGTCCTGGCTGCCGACAGCTCTGCGGATGATGAGCAGGAAATGGAAGAGATTGCTGTTGATGAAATAGATGAGATGATGGAAAAAAATGATGTTTCTAAAAATGACTCTGTTGCTATGGAAGAAGTTTCACTTGATGATTTTATGGATACCGATGAACTGGAGTCGGGTACAACTCCGATTGTCGAGACAGAAGAGGAAGATGCTGAAGACGGAGATGATTTTTTCGATATTGATCTTGATCTGGCAGAGGAGCTGGATGATGAGAAAGACGAAAAAGATGAGGCTGATTCCTTTTTGCCGGACGAAGAGGATTTTTCAGATGTTTCCGATGAACAGTCTAAAACAGACGAGGATGATTTTTCTCTCGATGATATACCGGAAGTTGAGTTTGAAGGCGGGAACGAAGAAACTTTGCCTCAAGACCCTCCTCTTGCTGTTGAAGAAGGCGGATCTCCTGTTGATGATATCGGGAAGAAGGAAGACGAGCTTCCCCCCATTAGTGATGGCAATCTCGATGATGTTGATATAGAAGATCTTGCACAGTCGGATTATGGGGAAGAATTACCTGAACTGGAAATTGACAACCTGCCGGAAATAGAAGAAATTGAGGAAGAGTCAGAAAATATTGAGCAAGATATCCCTGATATGGATTCTGAGGAAGACGCTTTTTCACTGGAAGAAGAGACCCTCGATGATGAGTCTAAGGATGTTTCACCTGCTGATGATGAACTGGACATTCTGGATGATTCAGTTACAAAAGACGATCTTGAATTATCAGTATTTGACGATGAATCCCCTATTGAAGAACTGGAAGTGACAGAAGAGGGCTTTCAAGACAAAGATGCAGGGATGTTTTCCGATATTTCTGAGGATCTGACTGATGATTTGTCTTCTCCTGAAGTTCAGGATGTTTCTGCGTCTGAGGATCCGTCTTTTCCCAGCTCCGATGTTTATTCGGAGAAAATTCCCGGAGATGAGTCAGCCATATTATCGAAGATTGAGAAAGAGCTTTCATCCATCAAGGGCGAGCTTTCTGAATTGAAGCATGAACTGTCTGTATTAAAAAAGCCGTCCGATTCTTCTCCTGAAACAGAGGTTTCTTCGGATGATAATAGCGGTTTTTTTGAGGATGATGATGACGAGACAATAGCCTTGACCAATGATGAGCTTGATAACATTTTAAGTACGGCTCAGATTACCGAGGAGGCATCACAGCAGGACGCTTCAGAAATACTCATCGAGGGCGATTTAACACCGGGGGATTCTTCTCTTGAGGATGTTAATGTTGAGCAAATAATACTGGAGGAAGATCCCGTAGAAAAAAATTCGGTTCCCGAGGTTCTCCCTGAAGATCAGATTCAGGACGAGAAGGATCTTTTCAAGGATACGGATCTTGAGATGTCAATTGATATGGATTCAGAGGATCACATCCCCCCCATTTCGATTAGTGATGACAACACTTCAGTTCCAGGCGGGATTCGGCTTGAAGAAGTGGATGCTCCTCTCACCGCCGGGCTTGAGGAAAAGAAGGCGGACGCTTCAGATACTCTTTCTCCCGATGCGGGTGATTATTCGGATGATGTTAAGGATGAGATTAAATCTGTACTGAGTTATATGGATAAATTGCTGGAATCTTTGCCGGAGGCAAAAATACATGAATTTGCAAATTCGGAGCATTTTCAGGTCTATAAAAAGCTATTTAAAGAATTGGGGTTGAATTCGTAGTGGGTTTATTAGCAAAGATATTAAGAGAGAAGGAAAATCAGCGGGGGCTTTTGTGTAGGGCAGGTGAGTTCCTTACAGCAGATCCTAAACTGAAACAAAAGGAATCGGGAACCACTTCTGGCCTGGCAAAAAAAAAAGTACCAAAGACCTTCTAACAGATGAAAAAACAAGCAGTATTTTTCAGCAGATCTCTTTACTGAAAACAGACGCTGTTTTCCCCGCACGGGTTTTTTCCATTGTTCTGGATTATTTCCAGGTGAAAAAAGGCGCCTTGTTTTTGCTCGACAAAAGTGATGGCAGCTATGTTTCCTGGGCACAATCAGGATACGATAGTATTACCGTTAGCAAATTAAAGATTCCCGAATCGTTTGAATTTTTAAATGAGGAATCCGATGAACGGTCTATGATTAAAAAAGACAATTTTGGTTTTTTTGAGAATTTTTTTTCTACCAGCGAGTTTCCACTTCTCGAGAATATCCTGTTCTTACCTGCTTCTTTCGGTAATACTATTTGTGCGGTTCTTATGATAACCGAAACCCCCTTTTTTGTGGATCGGAGTGAAGAGATGGTAAAAACATGCAAAAAAGTTTTCAGGGATATTTCTCCTATATTAAATAAATTAGTTAACCTGTTTAACCATAGAGAGACGGAAAGGAGAGTAGGTAGAGAAGATGGCGGTATTGGTGAGTTAAAAAAATATTTTAAGGGAATGAAAAAAGAGTATCAAAAAATACTTATTTTGGAGATTGATATTAGAATTGTTATCGAACAAATTTCAGAGTCAGTACAGAGTGCAGATACGGAGAATCTACATAAAAAACTTCTACTTCTCCTTGAGTCTATGCTTTCTGAGAATGGAAGAATTCTGATTCTGAATAATAATAAGATATTATTGATATTATCCGGAAGATCAATTGATGATGAACAATTGGTGGCTCATCAAATTTTACAGATTGTAAGGATCTTTTTCCATACTGGCAATTTTTCTAATTTGATTCGATCTGTAACTCCCGCTCCTGAAACGGAAGATGAGATGGAATCTTTTTTTAAAAATCATGGGATAACTTAATGCCCGTTTTTAGAATAACAAACCAGAACTCTGAATATGATTGAGATAAAAAAATCAAGAGACGGCAATTTTTTCGCAGCTGTAAAAAAAATAAACATTCACTCCCCCTATAATCCCGAAAGGGAGGCAGAGCGTTTCCTTTCTGAAGTTATAGGGGGATCAAAATACTCATCGTTTTTGATCCTTGGGCCGGGGCTTTGCTATCTTCAGAAAGCTTTGTTGAAGATGTATTCTGGAACGAAGATCATATCTGTTTTCTATTCGACTTTTTTCTACACGGAAAACAAAGTCAGGCGTCAGTATAGTTTCGATTTTGAGTCGGAAGAAAGTCTTTCTGGTTTTCTTTCTTCCCATATAGATGAGTTTGATATTGAGGGTCTGAAGGTTATTGAGTGGCCGCCCTCTGCGAGGGCTTTTCCCTCCATTTCTATGAGGGTCAACGAAGTAGTAATCCAATTTCTGCGGGAA
Organism: uncultured Clostridia bacterium; assembly: GCA_964400545.1. GTDB lineage: Bacteria > Acidobacteriota > Aminicenantia > UBA2199 > UBA2199 > UBA647. The sequence goes on from CAYNUG010000140.1 coordinate 3,597, forward strand.
ATGAACGGTAATATACTGAGCCTGTCATATTTCGGAAAAAAATGGCTGCATAACTTTTTTTTAAATTATCTTTTTATTGAGAAAGTTAATAACTGGCAGAATGAAGAGAAACCTATTTGCATAGCAGCTTCCGGGTCTTCTCTCGGCACGGCGATCCCCCTGCTGGCGGAAATAAGGAATTTTGTAAGCATCTGGGCTCTCCCCTCATCTGTTAAAACCCTGCTAAGCAGGGGAATTAAACCGGACCTTATTGTCAGTACGGATACAGGTTTTTTTGCTTCGACACATCTGTTTTTTTCCGGAGCAAAGATTCCCGTTGCAATGCCCCTTTCTGCGGCGAGGGGAGTCTGGAAGATTGGTGCTCATATATATTGTATTTTGCAAAATACTTTCTATGAGAATGCAGTCCTTAATGATTCCGATTTGCCGTGTCTCTCAATTCCACAAAATGGAACTGTTGCCGGAACTGCTATGAATATTGCCTTGAAAATATCCAGCAAACCTGTAATATTTTTTGGTCTCGATTTCTGTTACAGGGACATTCTCAGCCACGCCCGCCCGCATACCTTCGATAATATTTTTGAAAAGAATGAATCCAGAACCAAACCGGTTTACAGCCAAATTTTTGAGAGAGCTGTTGAATTTGGCGGATCTTTGATTGATGGAAAACGAGTTCCGCGTTCCATGCAGACCTATGCCGGTTGGTTTTCCAAATTTTTAACTAATAAAAACAGGAGAGTATTCAGATTCAATCCTTCTGTTGTAAAAATAGATAATATAATTAATATTTCTAAAAATGATATAATGTCAATGATCAATAGAAATATAAAAATCGATAAAAAGGAGACTGAATATAAAAGGGAGAATATTTCAGAGAGGGCGAATCTACTGTTAAAAGTAATCAATAAATGGATAGGCGATCTAAAAAAGTATGCGAGTTTAAATGGTAGTACGAAAAATATTTTTTTGGACAAATATGTGTCCCGGATATTATCTCAGATAAATATGATCGGAATGGTAGAATTGAAAAAACTCTTGACGGATGATACTCTGTTTAGAAATAAATTAAATGCAATAATTAGCCAGGCAGTAGATTATCTTGGTACTTTGAAAAAAGAACTGGAAGAATATGTTTAACAAAGAGATCCTTAGTAAAAATTTAGAAGCTGTTTCAAATAGATATCCGAATCTTTTGAAAAGGCTTAACAACGCAGAACTGTCCGGTAAAATAGGTTTTAGAATCTCAAAGACCGGTAAGCCTGTCCCTGAAATAACCATTGGCAATCAGTCCAAACCCCTTTATTCACTCTACGATCCTGAAAAGGATGGAGCAAGAGTATATGAACTAAATAAAGAGGCCGGCTATTTGATTTTTATCGGCTTTGGAGGGGGATACGAAATAACTCCATTTTTGAAAGGAAAAAATATTTATAAAATCCTGATCATTGAAAATGATATTTCAATATTTAAAAGGATATTGTCAGTTATAGATCTAACTACCCTGATTACATCCAGCCGTGTTGAGCTGTTCATCGGGAGATCTATAGAGGAATTGGGTAATAAAATTCTTGATACTTATCTCCCTGTGATTTCGGGGAATATGCAGACTCTGCCCCAGCGTACAAGAGTGGAGGCAGATAAAGAGTATTTTACAGCGATTGTCGAGAAGATCGGGGCTGCAGTAGATCTGATAAAAAGAGATTATTCAGTTCAGTCATATTTTGGAAAACGGTGGTTTTTGAATGCAGTGCGAAATACGGGACTGATAGGGGAAAAGGATATCTTTCTGAAAAATACAGGGCGGGTAATGATTATTGCTGCCGGTCCCTCTCTTGAAGATCAGCTGTCTGAACTCCTCGTTGAAAGGGAATCCTGCTTTCTTATATCA
>CAYNUG010000141.1:0-5345 GCA_964400545.1 uncultured Clostridia bacterium
ATTTTTACCGAATGCATACCGTTACAGGCGATCTGCAGGTATTCAGAAAGTTGAAAATAGTAATCGGTGTCTCCTTTCCCCTTCATATCTTTTATGTAATTATTTGTCATTGCTATTGATTATCATTTTTAGTATATCGATTAACTTTGAAACCCGGAGTAGAAGTAATCCGGGTCTTGACCCTGAGTCAGAGATTATTATCAGAAGGATCGTTTTGTTAAGGGGAAATACCTGTATGTCTCCATTTTTCGACCACAAAGAATATCTTAATACTGGGAGTTTCAAAATTTTTTCTGCGAAGTTCTCCCCTTTTTCTAATAGTGATAGGAAAAGATTTCCAATATCATAGTGATCGATTTTATATTCATCTTTAAGATCTGAAGCGATAAGGAATCCGTCTGTTGTCATAATAAAAGAACCTTTGGTCCCGGGAACCTCTGTTCTGAGAACTGATAATAATTCGTTTATTTTTGTTATTCTTTCATCTCTCATCTTATTTATTTACAAGTTGAACTCATTTCCGCCCTTTCTCCGTCGGTAATTTAATAGAATTTCTAATTTCTAATAGTATAATATTAAGAAATTTTTTTTTTTCTTTCAAGTCAATTATTTGATTTTTTATTGTCTATAAAGTAAATTTTTTTTTGTGAGAGTAAAATTAAATAAACCTGTTGCCCTTGCTGATATTATATATGGGAACAAAAAAGAGGAGAATTAATTGAGTATAGCAACTAAGACCGGAGATAAAGGGAAGACTTCGCTGTTTTCGGGGGAGAGGGTAAGCAAAGACGATATCCGGGTGGAAGCCTATGGGACAATTGATGAACTTAATTCTTTTCTCGGAGATGCGAAACATTATTGCGGGACAGAAGGTTTCAAAGCAATAATTGAATCTATCCAAATCAATCTGTTCAGGCTCTGTGCGGAACTTGCCTCGAGTCATAAGGGATTTAAAGATCCTGTTACTGACTCAGACGTGGAATCTGTTGCATCTCTTCTGTACGGTATGGAGAAGAAAGTGAAACTGACTGGATTTGTACTTCCAGGGAATAGTCCGGGAGCAGCAAAACTTGATATATGCAGATCGGTTGCAAGAAGGGGGGAGCGGCGTGTTATTTCGCTTTCTGCCGAAAAAGATATCAATAATGAAATAATAAGATATTTGAACAGATTGTCGGATCTGTTTTTCATTATGGCAAGGCTTGAGGAAGGAACCGTTAAATATGTCAAATCTGATGAAAAGGAAAAATAAATGAAAAAAACACTTGTTATTATACTTTTACTTTTATTTGTTATGTCAGCAGTTTTCAATACCGGATGTAAAACGAAATATGATATTACAGGAACATGGAATTTTACATTTTATCTGGCAGGAGTCCCGATGGATAGTGTTATAACTTTAACAGGTTCCATATCTTCAGGGACAGTGAACAATGTTCTGCTTGGTGAGATTGGTACATACGATGTGAATGGTTTGTTAATTACTTTCTCGGCAGAGTTGAAGGATGGTTTGAATGATGTTTTCGTTGTGAAAGCAACGGGAACAATATCCAATGATAAGCAGATGCAGGGAGCGCTCTCTTATCATTACACTTTGTTCCCCAACGTTACTCTTGCAGGTACATGGAAAGCAGTCAGGTAATGAATGAAGTAAATACGATAAAGATAATTAATGAAGGGGGAGTGATACACTATTCCCCCTTCATCGATCTTTATCTTTTTTCAATAACAAAAGCTTCATGATCCGGTTTGACTATCGGATCTTTTTTTAACTTATCCATTATATATTTGATTCCTGTTTCCAATTGTGAGTCGATCCCTTTGGACATTTTCAAAGGTTCATTATCAACGATTATATCCGGATCAATGCCGTAATTCTCAATTATCCATTTCCCTTTTGTATTGTAGATCCTGTAGTCAGGTGCAGTAATTCCGCCTCTGTCCATCAGGCCCATAAACATTGAAACACCTACAAGGCCTCCCCATGTCCTGGTGCCTATAACAGGCCCCATTTTAAGTGTTTTGAATACGAATGGCAGTTCGTCGCCACCCGACCCGGCCTGCTTGTTTGTAAGAAGAACCATATGGGCATTTATCGCATTTGGGGGACCTGTCTGATCAGCTGAATACCTTCTTGTCCAGTAAGAATGGACCTTTCTGTTAAGCCTTCTGAGAAATATGCTTGGGTCGAGCCCCCCACCATTGTACCTTCCATCTATGATCAATCCTTTTTTTGTAAGCTGGGAGAAAAAATATTTAGGGAATTCTCTTGCCGAGCCGTTGTATGTATCCGGAAGGTGAATATACCCGATACTGCCACCGGATGCTTTTTCGACTTTGCTTCTGTTCTGTTCAACCCAATCAAGATAGCGGAGAGTATTCTCATTTGATAAACTTTTCACTTTGATTTCCCTAGCTCCTTTTTCCAGAGGTTTGGAATTTATCGTGAGTGTTATAACTTCATTTGCTTTGTCTTCGAAATACGAATAGATATTTTTTGAGGTTGTCACCTGTTTCCCGTCAACTTTTAAAAGGTAGTCACCATTAACGATATTCTTGCCCTGTCCTGAAAGGGGTGGGATGATATTTCTTGTCCAGTCGGGTGTTCTGTATATTTTGCCTATAATATAACGCTTGTTTACCTTATCTGTTTTCCAGTCAACTCCCAACATCCCTATTCCTGTCCTTTTTGCTTTTCTGTTCTTATCCCCCCCGAAAACGTATGTATGGGACGTATTCAGTTCTCCTATCATCTCTCCAATAAGGTAACCGACATCACCTCTGTATGATGCAAATTTCAGAAGCTCCCGATATTTATTCCCTATAGCATTCCAGTCATTTCCTTTCATTGCAGGTTCATAATAGAAATCTCTCTCAAGCCTCCATGCTTCATTATAGAGTTGCAGCCATTCTTTTTCAGGATCAATTTTCATTTTAAGTTTGCTTAGATCGAGTATTTTACCTTTGCCCGGGGCCGATGCTTTTATAATACCTATTGATCTGCCTTTTCTGTAAGCCAGATGAGTACCTTTTGAAGATAACCTGTATGCACTTACACCTTTAACAAGTATTTTTTCTTTTCTTGTTTTAAGGGAGAATGAACAAAGTTTTCTGGGACCGAGGCTTCTGAACTGAAATCTGTTGTAATCTCCTTTTTCCGAATTCAGATAGAATATGCTTTCCGAATTTGCGGAAAGATCTCTATAATTCGATGGTGGAAGAGGGAGCTTCTCAACCCTTTGGGAAATTTTTTCAAAATCAATATTTTGCGGTGTTCTTGAAACGGGCTTTTTTATTTTCTTGGATATTCCGGATTCATCACTTCTGAATGGGAGCAGGGGAGGGGAGTTTTTAAAAAGTGATACGGAGTAGATCTCTGATGAGTTCTTATAAACCATTTCCCAGTCAAAATCACCATATACAGGATTGAAATTCCTGTTCGATACAAAGATCAGATATTTACCGTCAGTTGAAAAAACAGGGTGAAAATCATTGAATGTCCCATTTGAAATACATCTCGAGATCTTTTCTTTTACCGAGTAGATAAAGATCTTTGTGATAAGGTCCGAATCCATTTTTGAGTATGCTATGAATCTGCTGTCAAATGACCATGAATAATCATATATAGGTTTATCTTTCAGATCAATATCTATATTCTCATATTCGGCTTTGTCCACTTTTGTGATCTTCTTTGTCGATACATCAATTATATAAAATGACAATGTCTGGTCTGAAAAAGCTATCTTTTTTCCGTCTGGAGACCACACCAGGTTTTGCCTGTACCCGTTCTTGTTAGTTGTAATCCTTATCGGTTCTTTGTTCCCGGAAGAATCAGTTATATATAATTCATTTTCACCGGATCTGTCAGAAATGAAGGCTATCTTTTTTCCGTCTGGAGACCATGAACCATCTCTGTCATTCGATCCGCAGTCGGACGATATATTTCTCGTTGGACCATTTTTTGCCGGAACTGTGAATAATTCTCCACGTGCGGTTATCAGAACTCTTTTCCCTGAGGGAGAACAGTCGAATCCTGTTATGAAATTTTTAACATTCTTTATGTAAGGCCTTTTCTCGGGAGCATCAGCAAGTATTCTGATCTCAGGAATAAAGGTCAGATTTTTTACGGGGTCAAATACTTCAAGTGTTCCGCCGTGTTCATAAATAATCTTTTCAGGGCCGGCTGACGCTCTTCTGACATCGTATTTGTCATGAGATGTCCTCTGCGTGATCTTCCCTGTTTTAATATTAAAAGAAAAAATATTTAAAGTTCCTTTTCTGTCCGAGTTGAAAAATATGTTTTCCCCGATCCACATCGGAGATCTGTCAGTTCCTCTGAATCCGGTTATTTTTTTCTCAAGATTCGATTTGAGATCATAAACATAAATATCCTGTGCCAAACCCCCTTTATATCTTTTCCATGTCCTGTGTTCCCTTGCGACCCTGTTGTATGCGATCTTAGAACCATCAGAAGAAAAACTTCCCCAGGCGGCTTCATGCATTATTAATTTTTCGATTGATGATCCGTCGGGATTTACCATATACAGATTTGTGAATCTTCCATAACTGTTCCGCGATGAAGAGAATATTATTTTGTTATCTACAGGATGCCACCCGACAACGGTATCGGAACCCGGATGATATGTTACCCGGGTTATTTCTCCTCCGTACATATTCATTGTGTAAACATCGGTGTTCCCGTCGTATTGTCCGGAGAAAGCGATCGTTTTACCATCATTTGAAATTTTGGGGAATAATTCTTCTCCATCATTTAGAGTGAGTCTTACTGCAGTCCCTCCAGAGGTTTTTCCCTTCCAGATATCACCTCCATATACAAAAACGATCGTATCTTTATAAATATCCGGGTACCTCATCAGATGTCTGGTACCGGTTGGATTTTCCGCAGCCGTATGTATAGCCGGAATTAGTAAAAAAATTATAGTAAAAAAAAGTATAAAAATTTCGAATCTTTTCATTTTATCTCCTTGAAGAATGAAAAATACCAAAATAAAGTAAGTGTTTCAATAAGAATAATGTGAAATTCTATTTTTATTTATTATTTCTTTATATTTTAGTACTTGATAAAGATCAATAAAGTATATTCATCTGATCGGCCATAGTATTGCAGGAGTGAGTTTTCCCCGTTTTGTGATCTTTCTTTTATCGAAGACAAGAGTGAAAATGAAGTTTCCTGGTTTTTTTTCAGGTGAGTTCCAATTTAGTTTGTGGATTCCTCTGGTTTTGTTGAGTTTAACTTCTTGTATCTGTTTTTTTTTGGAATCAGAGATGATCAGTTCCAGAGATCTGATATCGTTATTTCCGATGTAGTAATAAATGTTAAATCC
>CAYNUG010000142.1:0-5332 GCA_964400545.1 uncultured Clostridia bacterium
TATATTTCCTCTCTTCCGACGAACATTCCGGACCTGTATTCGTTCAGGGGGATACCGATCAAATTCTTATTTCAGTTAAGGACGGGGATCAAATAATAAAGATCATCCAGAATAATAATTATCTCGAGATCAGATATTCCGGTGATCAATTTCAGTATGAATCTGAAATCGATTCCGGGAGCAAATACTCACACTTTAATGAAATACTTATATTTAACGGCAATGTGGATTCACTGAGATCACTTACAAACCCTGCTCTTGCAGCAGGCGCACATCCAGAGTTGATCCTACTCGGGAACCTGAAAATATGTTCGTCAATAGCCGGAGAGGAGAACAACGGATCAGGGATCCCAAGTTCTTCAATAACAATTATTTCCGGTTCATCTCCTTTCTCACCGACACAATCCGCAACTCCTTCATTAATTTTGGACTGTGGTGATCACATCAAAATATCGGGTTCAATAAATGTTAACGGACAGATTCTCAATAGAATCAGTAATTTGACAATTGAAGGAAATATTTTTTGCAAAAATCTAAAGAACAGTGGAAATATCAGTGTAATTTCCGATAGTAATCCCGATCCCCTTTCAAATACGAACTTTTTCATTAAGAACTTCTCACTAATAAAAGATTTCCGAACCAGTTCAATAGAAGAATCATACGAAGATGAATAATCACAGAGGACTTACAGTTCTTGAACTGATCGCATCCATAACCATTGCATTACTCATTTTAACATCCTCATTTTCTGTTACCAGCTCATTCCTTTCGAGAATAAAAATATCCAACGCGGTATCATCAATAACATCATTTCTTAGTGAAGCAAGATATCTGGCCCTCTCAGAAGAACGAAAAGTCAGGCTTAAAATAACCGGAAATAAAATCTATCTACAAATCATGACCGGCCACAAGTGGAAGATATTGAAGCATGGTAAGATAAAGGGGGAGATCGACATCGTCGCCAATGCTTCGCCTGTCTTCAGTCCGCAAGGAACAGCCTCACCAATGTGCTCAATAAAGATCTCAAACAAAATGTACCGATTTATTATTACATTATCATTTGCGGGAAGAATTAAGATAAAAAAAATTGAAAGTTGACATTCCAGTTGAAATTTCACATAATGACCCGAAGGGGAAAAACCATGAAAGAATGGAAAATTGTCATAGGATCTCCCGGTAAAATAATAGCAGGAAATATCAGGGTCGAAAGCAAAATGGTTGATGCCAGAACACACCCTTTGCTTAACAGAACAACAAACAGCAGATCTAATGATTCCAGATTGAATCTGACAGGATTTATTAAAATGACCGACACAATACTATCCGAACATGACAACAAAGAATATAGAGAATCAAGGAAATACAAAGAACTTTTATTCAAGAAGGATGATATTTTTTTTGTATATGATGAAGATCAACCTAAAAGTTCTTTATTTCAGGAAACCAACTCCAACACAGTTCAAAACAAAGATCTGATCCAGAAAAAATCCTTCCAACTGGAATTGACAACAATAAAATCAGGAAATTCTTACTATCTGATAAATGGAACTTTTACCGGTTTTCTAAAAAATTTTGAAGAAAATGATTTCATTCAACTTCAGAATGTTTCTATCGTGGAATATTTGAAAAGAGAGGAAGGCTTTCTTAAACTGAAATATGATAAAAAAACTTTCGTCTCCATCAACACTAAAAAAATAGAGTCTGTATCAGAGATCGTAATCCCGGATTAGAATTCAACTCCGAATTTTTTTCGGAACGCTAATATCAGTACCATTACAATGATCAAATTCCAAAGTATCCAATGCATTTTAAAACCGAGGAATTTTATTAGTTTCCCCGGATAGTGGATCTCTATCGAGCTTAATATATCATTATTCTTAATAAGTTTCTCCGCAGGATATAAGAAATGACCGAAATTTGAAACTTTATATTTCATGTCTGAAAGAGAAGCTTTCGACTCTCCGATCATAAGATTTTTGGAAAAAACTTCATTGTCTATCATTATTTTCAGATCGGTCTTTCCATTTTTAACTGCTTCAAGTTTCCAGTTCGCTACCCTGATAGGCTTTGTCTTTTCTTCATCTTTCCAGGCATTTATAAAAACAGGGTTCATTACAGTCTTTACAAACTCATTTTTCACAAGTGAGATCTTATATCCCTTATAATCATTATCAAAATTGGCTTTAAGGATAATGGTCTCACCTGGATTAAATGGCCGTATTCCATACCTGGTCTCCATCTGGGAGAACACCGGCAAAAGTAAAGGTATTATTATCAGGAATGGAGCAAGGTTAAAAACAAAATATTTAAATGTATGAAACAGACTTTTGAAAAAAGATGAAAGAATAACCTTCCAGAAATCTTTATATATCCTGATGGCAAAAATATTCGCTTTTATCTTTTCTTTTGATTCCACTATCTTTTTCGGGAAAGAAATATACTTCAAGATATACAGGATTATGAAAGACAGAACTATGCTAAGAAACAGCACAGGCCAGAAATCATTCACTCCATTAAACGGGGACAGAATAACATTGAAAACTTTTGTTAGGAAAAAATTTATCTTCTGGATCATTTAAGAAATATAACCCAGTCCGCTTAATTTCTCGGCTTGTTCATCTTTGTCATCATCAGATTTTATTTTTTCATATTCACTGTCAATTAAGTTGCCTATCAACTCTTCGATAGATGAGTATCCGTGAAAAGCAATTATCTCTTCAGCTTTCTGATTGTTCTCGTTAGTTAATTTTACTTTTTTAGCCATTTTTTCTCCTAAATTAAAGAATCCCCGTTCATTGTCGGAGTTTCATTTATTCCAAAATATTTTAGTATTGTAGGTGCCATATCTTTTATTGAAGGTATTTTCTTGTTGATCGGGAAATTAGAAAAGAAACTTGCAGGCACATGTCTTGGATTAATACAATGATCCCCTGCCCACCAGTTCATATTATCCATAACAATCTCTTTAGTTACTCCTCCGAGTGCAGAAGAATCGCCGGATCTATATCCTTTGTTGAATCCGAGAATAATATCCGGAGATCTGACAATAAAGTCAGGCGAATAATGATCTTCAGAAATAAACGCTTCCGTTATGACCTGCTCCCCATTCTCAGGATCTCTTATTTCAAGTAATTTACCCTGTATCTCTTCAAGAAGTTTCCTTCTCTCATTTTTTGTGACTATCCCCTGTGACTCTCTTCCTTTCATATTCAGGTACAAACCGTTCAAGCCTACTGTATATGCTTTGGTATTCCCCCAGTCATATTCATCATAATCATCAAGGAGAGATATTTCAGTATCTATCTCTTTAACTCTCAATTTTAAATATCCTTCGTTAAACAGGAAAGTATTAACATTGACTTTCCGTCTGAAAGTACCGAATCCATGATCAGAAAGAACTATTATTCCAGTATCTTTAGGAATTGTATTTAAAACATCTCCCAGAATACGGTCATGCATACGGTATAACTCATCCTTCATATACCCGTATCGATTTGCTTCTTCAGGATGATAATAAGGATGTGCCTTGTCTGTCAAAGACCATAGCATATGCTGCCCCTGGTCAAGTGATCCGAAATAAAAGAAAAGGAATCCGTCCTTTTTATTAAGGAATCTTTCATATTCTATCCCAAACAACTTTTTACTTTCATCGAACACTGAAACCGATTGCGTAAGAAACTCTTCAACTCCAAATGTCTGCTGACTGAGAGCTTTGGTATCTGCAGGGAGACCAATAGTGTGAAACAACCCCCCCTTTTTTGCTAACTCCTTACTATAGCCAGAAGGAGTACTTATCTCAACAGCCGGGTTCAGAGGACTTATATGAACAGGAGAAATATATAGGCGGAAATTTTTCTCTATGTTCATCATAAAAAATTTAACCATACCGGTAATGCTACTTACACCTTTAATCAGAGGAAAGTCAATTTCAACCCAGTCGGAATACTCTTTTTCCGCTATCAGGATCTCTTTCCCATCTACATCGATCCTGGCCGTTTTATTCTCCTTATCCACATAAACCTTAAATGGAACTTTGGTCTTGCCACCATCTTCAACAAGATCATTATCAGGTCCCTTAATTTCTCCATCTTCAAGAACATTTTCTTCATTCAAGTACGCATAAGACAGGTTATTGGGAGAAATATCCTTCATAGCCTCTTCTTCATCTGAAGTGTAGAGAGTATATATCCCGTAGGTTCCGTGAATATCCGGAGTCCCCATTCCGGAAATAGTTCTCTGTTTAGTTTTGGATGGAGGATAATTTGAAGGTATTTTAAATATTGTTGCATCTACATCCTTCTCTTCCAGATAATCCCAGAATGCTTTTCCCTCGCGTCGGAGAACAATCTTGGACGGCTTAAGTGGAATTTTATACTTCCCGAGTTTTATATTCAGACTTGCGGGAATTGTCTCAGCACCGGATGTGATGGGGAAATATGTCTCAGGATCACGATGAACAAAATCAAAAAGACCGTAAGTCCCAGGATCGGAACCGGTAATAAAACTTCCCCACGCAACAGGACTCTGAGGCGGTATTGTTGTTCTCATCATAGAAAAAGTTCCGCTTTGTGCGAGTCTTTTAAGGTTGGGGAGTTCTCCTCTTTTCATCATTTCATAAGTGATCAACGGGTCCATCCCATCAAACCCCAGGACTATCATTCTTTTATTATTCTTAATTCCGGCACCGAAATTCATAAATGGTGATGCTGCCACCACGGTTCCGGCACTCTTTATAAAATCTCTTCTTTTCATGCTACCACCTCCAGATCTTTACCATCAATAAATGACGGTCTTGTAATACCGAAAGCAGAAAGGATCGTAGGAGAAATATCCATTATTGTCGGTTGTTTAGTCTTTATTTTCTTGTTACATAAGAAAATACCCGGTACAAACGCTCTTGTGAACGAATGATCTCCGCTCCACATTCTCATATTATCAGATACGACAGTATCGCCAACATAATTCACTGCAGATTCAGGTGAGACCCTGTAACCGAGATTATAACCGATAACAATATCAGGAGCATTTTTTGTATAAGGTCCTTTATACAACTCTTCTCTTTTATAAACTCCTTTTGCAATAATATCATTTTTTTCATGATCTTTAAGTTCTTTCAATTTTTGTTTGATCTCTTCCTTAAGGTCTTCTGCTTCTTTACCGGGAGAAACTATTCCAAATCTTTCCCTCCCTTTCATATTGATAAATATACCATGAAGCCCCTGCCCATAAGCTTTTGACTTCGACCAGTCGACATCCTTGTAAAATTTATCACTTTTGGTCTTTCCGTCATTAAGAACCAGGTATCCCTCCTTATATAACCACGAATTAAGTT
>CAYNUG010000143.1:0-5108 GCA_964400545.1 uncultured Clostridia bacterium
CCTTGATAACCTTATTACAGGCTCAGTTGATAATATCAGTCACCTTATAGAGAATAAAAATTTCAAATTCATCAAATACGATGTTACCGATTACCTCTTTTTTAAAGAAGATATAGACCTGATCCTCCACTTTGCTTGTCCCGCATCTCCTTTAGACTATTTCCAACATCCTATTCATACAATGAAAGTAGATTCTCTCGGAACTCTGAACACACTGGGACTGGCAAGGAATAAAAAAGCCCGATACGTATTCGCCTCCACATCAGAAATATATGGAAGCCCTCTAGTACATCCGCAGACAGAGATCTATTGGGGGAATGTTAATCCGGTGGGAATCAGATCAGTATATGATGAAGCAAAAAGATTTTCCGAAGCAATGTGTATGGCCTACCACAGAGAACATGGAATCGACATAAGGATATCAAGGATCTTTAATACTTACGGGACAAGAATGAAGCTCACAGACGGGAGGGTTATCCCCACATTCATTTCCCAGGCACTTTCCGGAGAAAGCATTACAATATTCGGAGATGGAACACACACAAGAAGCTTCTGTTATGCGGATGATCTTATCAAAGGAATTTATGAACTCTCAATTAAAGAAAATATTGATGGAAATGTTATAAACCTGGGGAATCCGGATGAATTCTCGATCAAATCTTTAGCCGAAAAAATAATATCTCTCACAGAATCTAAATCGGATATTGTTTTTATGGATATTCCTGAAGATGATCCTCCGAAAAGAAAACCGGATATCTCAAAAGCAAAAGAACTATTGGGATTTTCACCGGACGTATCTCTCAATGAGGGACTAAGCCGGATCATACCATGGTTCAGGGAGAAAAATGATGGATAATTACATTTTCGGACCAGTCCCTTCCAGGAGACTGGGAATATCGCTTGGAATTGATGTTATTCCTTATAAGACCTGCACATTGGACTGCATCTATTGTGAATGCGGTAGAACTACGTTTCACACAACCGAAAGGAGTTCTTTTTTCCCTCCTGAAGAACTTATTTCAGAATTCAGAAAATTCATCGACAACAAAATTCATCTTGACTATATAACATTTTCAGGATCCGGAGAACCTACTCTTAATTCTGACATAGGTTTTTTTATTAATGAAATAAAACAAATTTCAAAGGCTCCGATTGCCGTATTAACCAACGGAACACTTCTGCACCTTCCGGCTGTCCAGGAAGACCTTATGCACTCCGACCTCATTCTTCCGTCACTTGATGCTGTCTCTGAAGAAGTATTTAAAAAGATCAACAGACCTGCTCCCGGGATAACGTCAGAGAATATTATTGCTGGATTAAAGAGTCTAAGTAAAAAATATAAAGGTGAGATCTGGCTGGAGATCTTTATTTCAAAAGGCATCAATGATTCGGAATCAGAATTAAATAAACTCCGCAATGCAGTAGAGCAGATCAACCCGGACAAGATTCAACTTAATTCGCTGGATCGGCCACCGGCATACAAAGAGGCAGAAACTGCCGACAGAGAGCTACTTGAAATGATAGTGGACAAATGGGAAGGATTGCCTGTTGAGATAATAAAAAGAACTGCTACTAGAAAAGAAATATCCTCATTTTCAAAAGATCTTGAAAGCAGTATCCTGCAAACGATATCAAGGAGACCGCTTACTATTGAAGATCTGATGACCCTTACAGGAAAGAAAAGACTCGAGCTTTTAAAATATATTGATGTTCTTGAAAAAGAAAAAATAATCAGATCAGAGATAGTGGACAACAAGATATTCTTCAGAACAGGTCAGAAAAAATAATGGCATCTTCTTCCGTATAACCATTATTTGTGATATATTGCACAAATGGAATTCACCAGTCTGAAGAACTGCCCTCTCTGCCGATCAGACAAGATCACCCTTTTCAAAAATGGAAATATCGATCCTGAGAATATCACTTCTGAAGATTTTAAGGTCACCGATTCCACATATGGATCTGTCTGGAGTCTTTCCAGATGTTCGTCATGTTCATTTGTCTTCTCAAATCCGAAAATTGATGAAAAAAGCCTGATCGATTTCTATTCAGAACTCGAGGATAATGAGTATACAGATGAGTGGGAAGGAAGAGGGAAAAACTTCAAAACTATATTGAGAAGACTCAAGAAGATCCCTGTTTCGGGAAACAGGTTGCTAGATATCGGTGCTGCAAGCGGTATTTTTGTCAAACTTGCTGAAGAAAACGGATTTGTTGCTGAGGGGATCGAACCATCATCACATCTGGTCAGAGAAGCGAAAAAAAAATTTGGAGTAAATATATTTGAAGGCTCAATTGAAGATTATAGACCGAGAGAAAAATTTTCCATAATTACAATGCTCGACCTGATTGAACACGTTAATGATCCTGCTGAATTCATGGGAAGAGTCACTCCACTGATAAGAAAAGGAGGTCTCCTTATTATTGTAACTCCCGATATCGATAGTATCCCGCCAAAGATATTTCGGAACAGGTGGTGGCATTACAGGACTGCCCACGTAAACTTTTTTAATATCCGGTCACTCACATATTTACTGGAAAAATTTGGATTCAAAATTGAAAAAAAATACAGATATGCCTGGAATTTTTCCTTCTATTATTTACTTTCACGCCTGTTTCCCTCATTGAAGAAAAGAAAAAGTTTACAAAAGATATTGAAAAGATTAAACTTAAAATTACAATTATTTGATTCTTGGGAGATATATGCAAGGAAAAGTTAGGTTTTATTTCGAATCGCTGAGACTTGAGAGATGGCCAAGGAGTCTTGCTATTATTCCTGGATTTGTTGCTTCGGTAATTCTCAACCCCTCGCTTATACATACTGCACCAATTTTTAAATCCTGTATCTTATTGATAATGGCATTTTTCCTGACTCTTCTCATTTCTACATCTAACTATATTATCAATGAGATCACTGATGCACCTTACGATGCCCATCATCCGGCAAAAAAGGACAGACCGCTTGTAAAGAAGATCATAAGTATAAAGATCCTCCTGATATTGTGGTTGATCTTTGTGATAATTGTGTTTATTGTCGGAAGTATTTTCTTTAACAAAAATTTTTTGTTAAGCCTCGGAGCACTCCTGATCGCAGGACTCCTATACAATATTCCCCCTGTCAGAGTTAAAGATATCCCTTTCCTCGACTCTACACTTGAGTCTGCTAACAATCCGATCAGGTTCTTAACGGGATGGTTCGTCCTTACCAACACATTTCCTCCTGTCAGTCTTCTCATATCCTGGTGGACATTCGGCAATTTTCTTATGGTAGGGAAAAGGGTTGCAGAGAAAAAATTTCTATCCCCGGAGGAGTCAGCAGGATACAGACTATCACTTCGCAAATACACGGTAAGAAGTCTGATCTTTTTTATGATACTCAATGCAATTATTTTTATTCTGACATTCCTGCTTTTTGCTATCGACTCGAAAATGTATTCTCTAATCATTTCTATTCCGTTTATTATATTCTATCTGGGAATGTTCATGAAAAAATCTGTCCAAGACAGGGATGGAGCGGAAGAACCTGAAAAACTTTTAAGAGATCCGTATTTTGCTTTGTATACTGTATTTCTGATCTTCATTTTTATACTCGCGTATATTTTAAAATAAAATGGAATTTGAAATTTTCTTAAAAATAATTTTATCTTCACTACTTGGTGGACTTTTTGGTATCAGCCGGGAAATAGCCGGGAGAGGTAGTGGAATCCGGACAATATTTCTTGTCTCCACGGGAAGTACACTTTTTTCAATACTCGCTCTTGATCTGCCAAAAATATCAAGAAATGCTGATCCGTCAATAATGATTGCACTTATCATAGCAGGTGCGGCCCTGATCGGAAGCAGTGCTGTTATAAGATCAGCCACATTCAAAACAGGCCTTTTAACCGGAACCACACTCTGGGCTTCAGCCGGAATCGGGATCGCAGTCGGCCTTGGAATGTATCTTGAAGCATTTCTGATAACTGTATTAATAATCATGATACTCGGATTGTTCGGATTGATAGATATGAAATTCAGGGAAAGATCGAGTCTGAATTCATATACAATAAAAGTAAAGAAAAAGATCTCGGTTCTTTCAGATATAAAGAAATTACTAATGGAGTGCGGAATAAATAACTATGAATGGAGTTATGAAAAGATAAAGAGCGGATTTGTTTTGGAGTTGACCATTGCAGCCTCGGGAAATAAAGATGACCTGTTCACAGAGAAGTTGATGGAAATGACTGATATCGAAGAGGTCAGAAGTGACAATATCTAATGGTTGACCTGCTTGTCGCAACAACCAATAAAGGAAAGATACGGGAGATAAGAACGGTTCTTTCCGGATCAATAGAAGGGTTAAGGTTATTTACTCCTGGAGATTTTGGTATCACAATATCTCCTGATGAGACCGGGGAAACTTTCCTCGAGAACAGCATTGAAAAATCGGTATTCTACAGCCAATTGAAAAGAGGAACACTTACGATCGCAGATGATTCCGGATTAATGGTTGACTCACTCAACGGATCACCGGGGATCAGATCGGCAAGATATTCCGGCGTTAACCCGGATGACAGGAAGAATATTATTAAACTTCTTACTGAATTGAAAAACATACGGAACAGAGATGCAGGTTTTATCTCAGTGATCACGCTTTCTAAAGACGGTAAAGTTATAAGGTCATTCAATGGGGAGGTCAGAGGAAAGATCATTGATGATCAAAGGGGAAATAACGGCTTCGGATATGACCCGATATTCTACTATGAACCTCTTGGGAAAACCTTTGCGGAACTTAGTGAGAGTATGAAGAGCAGGATATCTCACAGATCAATTGCACTGAATAAACTTAAAAAATATCTTAAAGAGAATCCCGAACTATTCTGAACAGATTTCTTTTGTTCTCTATCCTTATTACTAAATTTGAAAATCCCGGAGGACAGAATCCGGAGAAGATGCTTTGCCATTCAATATAAAAATTGATTGGTTTTTAGAAATGTTCTTTAATACTCTTCTCGAGAATTCTTGATGATTTAAATTCGGATATCTGCATATAATGGAGGGCTGCATCAATAAATACCTGCTCAGGGATCATCCCGATCATTTCAACATCGGTGATTTTCAATGAATAT
>CAYNUG010000144.1:0-5078 GCA_964400545.1 uncultured Clostridia bacterium
ATCCTGAAGTGGCAATGGAATATTTTCCACAGAATTTGCAGTTGTAATAAAAAAAACCTTTGAAAGATCTATTTCCAAATCCAGATAATGGTCAACAAACTCTGTGTTCTGGTCTGAATCAAGAACTTCAAGAAGTGCAGATGATGGATCTCCCTTAAAATCAGAACTGAGTTTATCTATCTCATCAAGAAGAAAAACAGGATTCATATATTTAGCTTTTTTCAATCCTTTGACTATCTGTCCGGGATAAGAACCGATGTATGTCCTTCTATGTCCCCGTATCTCTGCCTCATCTTTAACACCTCCGAGAGACACTCTTACAAAAGATTTTGACAAAGCTCTGGCAATTGAACGGGATAATGAACTTTTCCCGACTCCCGGAGGTCCTACAAAACAAAGTATCTCTCCGATAGGATCTTTTTTCAATTGCTTAACTGCAAGATAATCAAGTACTCTTTCTTTAACTTTCTCCAGTCCGTAATGGTCTTCATCAAGGATCTTTGAGGCCTTTTTCAGATCTCCATTCTCTTTCTTTAATTTTTTCCAGGGGATCATCAGTAACCAGTCAAGATAAGAACGTGAAACTGTCCCTTCAGCTGAATATGGAGGCATTAGCTCGAATCTTTCTATTTCTTTTAGACCACTTTTTTTTACATTCGTCGGGAAATTTCCTTTCTCAAACTTTTTCCGATATTCATCAGCATCACTACCGGCAACATCATCTCCCGGTGAATGCTTTAATTCAACTATTGATCTGAGTTTAAACAATTCCTTCTTCAATATGTTCATTAACTTCAATCCACGCTGAGTAACGTCCGTCTCTTCCAGGATTGATTGTTTTTGTCTGATCGGGATATTAAGTATAGAAGGGATGATATTAGTGATCTCTTGTAATTTACTTGATTTTAGTTTTTCCAGAATCCCCTCTATCTTAAATTTATTTAGGGACATATATTCTTTGAAATATTTGATCAGTTCAATTTCGATCTCTTTGTCTTTCTTTGAATTGGAAACAAAATCATTAAGCAAATTAATCTTGACCAAAAAGAAATCGTTCTCATTCAGATATTTCTCTATTTTTCCCCTCTGTATTCCATGTATTATTACTCTGAAACTTCCGTTCTTCTGCTCATATATCTTCTCGATCTTTGCAAGGATACCAACTTCACTTATCTCTGACCTTGAAGGGTCGTTGTTTATCTGATTTGACTGTACAGAAAGGAATATATAGTTACCATAGAGTTTTTTTGAGATTTTCAATGCCTTGATAGATTTTTCGCGCCCTACCAGTATTGGAATAATAGTTGAAGGAAATGTGACAAGCTCTCTTAAAGGGATTAGAGGAACTTTTATATCTTCGAAATTCAGGCTATCCATTTTTTTTCTTTTAAGTATTGAAAATCAATCAGAATTTTTGATTCTTTCAATTTTTTTCCTGGGATCTCATACATCATTTCAAGCATTAATTCTTCAAAGATCGCTCTTAGACCCCTTGCTCCCACTTCTCTGTTCTGAGCTTCTTCAGTTATCTTTTCCAATATTTCGTCAGAAAATTCAATATCGATCCCGTCAAGCTTGAACAAAGCTTTAAACTGTTTGGTGATAGCATTCTTCGGTTCCTTGAGTATTCTCATCAGATCTTCCTTTGAAAGTTCCTCCAGTATTCCCGTAACAGGAAATCTCCCTATAAGTTCAGGTATCAGTCCGAATTTTATAAGATCTTCTGTCTGCACTTTACTAAAAGTATTTTCCGGAACTATTGTTGCTATTTTCTTGTCTGAATCAAATCCGATCAGATTTTTCTTCAGCCTGCTCTTAACTATTTTGTCAAGCCCTACAAATGCCCCTCCGGAAATAAAAAGGATATTACTGGTATCCATTTTAAGAAATTCCTGGTAAGGATGTTTTCTCCCACCCTGTGGTGGAATATTAGCGGTTGTTCCCTCTACGATTTTAAGTAGTGCCTGTTGAACACCTTCTCCGGATACATCTCTTGTGATCGAGGCATTTTCACTTTTCCTTGATATTTTATCAATTTCATCTATATAAATTATTCCCTTCTGGGCAAGTTCCATATTTTCGCCAGCTGCCTGGTAAAGTTTTAAAAGGATATTCTCAACATCTTCTCCAACATATCCGGCTTCGGTAAGGGTTGTTGCATCAGCAATTGCAAAAGGTACATCCAGTATCTTTGCCAGGGTCTCTGCAAGTAATGTTTTCCCTGTCCCTGTCGGACCTATAAGAAGAATATTACTTTTCTTGATCTCCACATCAAGCACCTTGTGGTTATCAACCCGTTTATAATGGTTATATACCGAAACAGATAATATCTTTTTTGCAGCATCCTGTGAAATAATATATTTATCAAGTTTCTTTTTGATCTCGGAAGGAATAAGCCGCTTTTTTTTCTTGATTTCATTTTTTTCGGTTTTACTTCTTTCACTTCCGTTGAATATAAGATTGTAAGCCATTTTTGTGCAATTATCACAAATATAAGTACCATGTTTTCCGGCAATTAATTTATAAGCTTCTGATTGCTTAACGCCACAAAAACTACAATTAGCACCGTCATTTAAGTCTTTGCTCATTTCATTTTACCCCAATATTCTTTCTTTCAGTAATTACACTGTCGATAATCCCGTACTTAAGGGATTCTTCCGCATCCATGTAATAATCTCTCTCTATATCTTTTGATATTTCTTCTTTCTTTTTTCCGGTATGCATTGCAAGTAACGTTATAATATTTTCTTTAATTCTTTTTATTTCATCCGCATGGATCAGGATATCGGTTGCCTGGCCCTGAAATCCTCCGAGAGGTTGATGTATCAGGATCCTGGCATTTGGCAAAGCATATCTCTTACCTTTCGTACCTCCGGCAAGTATGATGGCAGCCATAGAGGAAGCTTGTCCCATACATATGGTCACTACATCATTCTTAATGAACTTCATAGTATCATAAATAGCCATTCCCGCACTGACAATGCCTCCGGGTGAATTTATATAGATCGAGATATCTTTTTCAGAATCTTCAGCCTCGAGGAATAAAAGCTGTGCTATGATCACATTCGCAGTCTGATCATCAATTTCAGACCCCATAAATATTATGCCGTCCTTTAAAAGTCTCGAATATATATCGTAAGCTCTCTCTGTATTACCACTTTGCTCAACTACAACTGGAATTAAAGTCACATTACACCTCTTTTATACTGATTTTTTCTTTTAAAAGGTCGATTGCCAGATTTCGCCCCATACTGTCCCTTAACGTTTCATTTTGTTCTTTATTCATATAATACTTTCTGACTTCTTTAACGTCAATACCATTTGCTTCAGCAATTGATTTGAACTCTTTTTCAAGATCTTCATTCTCAACTTTAATATCAAATTTCTTTTTAACTTCTTCCAGAATAAATGAGAATTTTATTGATCTGTCAGCATTATCCCGAACTGTCTTCATATATTCTTCTCTTTGCTCTTTAGGTAAGGTCATGATGATCTGTGCATATTGTGACTGAGATCTTTGAACTTCCTGCTCAATGATCGATTCCGGAACACTAAAATCACACAATTCGAGCATCTTATCTCTAATTTCCCCTGTAATAACCTGATCTCTCTGTCTCTCCTGCTGCAATGAATATTCTTCTTTCAATTTCAATTTAAAACTTTTTTCATCGGGGAATCCCGCTGCTTTAAGAAATTCTTCGTTCAGATCGGGTTTTTTATACTCATAAATATTTTTTACTTCAATAAAATGTATGATCGTTTTGCCAGCCCAGTTCTTTTTTTTATAATCATTTTTATATTTTCTTTTAATTTCGATCTTATCACCTGCGACTTTATCAAGAAGATCATTGTAAATATCTCCAATATCATCATGAGGTTCATTTTTCATGGTAAAAAACATCTCCTTTTTAGGCATCATTCTTTTATTATCAGCAAATTGGGATTGGATCTTAAATTCAACAAAATCTCCTTCACCGAGCTTCCTGTCTTTGATTATCTGCTTTCTTTTATTGTTATCGAGTATCATTTCTATTTGTTTTGCTTCATCAAACTCATCAGTCTTAAACAGATCTTTTTTAATTTTTAACTCTATTTTTTCAATATCGGGTATAACAACTTCAGGGAAGAGATCTACGGTAACACTGGCAACAAGATCCTCACCGTCTTTAAAATCGAAATCCTCAATGACCGGAGAAGAAATTATCGGGATATTTTCTTCCTTGATCTTCTTAAAAGTGTATTCTTCGATCATTTTATTTATAACTTCATCGGTAATGATCTCATGGTACTTACTTTTCACGACCTCTACCGGGATCTTCCCTTTTCTGAATCCGTCAAGTTTCATCTCAGATGAATATTTTTCTGCAGCCTGATCAAATCTTTTACTGATCTCTTTTCTGGGAATAGTGATCTTTAATTTTTTTAATAAAGATTCAGAAGCATCTGCAGATTTATTCTCAACAACAGGTCTATCCTTCTCCTTTTTAGCTTTCGCTTTATTTACAGGGTCTTTTTCTTTTATTCCATCAATATTTTTTAACTCTTGCTCTTTTTCAGACATTTATATCTCCTGTTCATTTTGTTTTGATTTATTTGATATAAAATCGAATATCTCAATAAATTTAATCTTGAGATTATACCATATTCTTATCAGACTTCATTTTTAAAGTCAAATTTAATACTTTCAATATCTTCATTTATTTGAGATATCAATTCTTCTTCAGAAATAAATTTCCTCTCGTTTCTCAAAAATTTTTTAAAACGTATCTCAACCTTTCTGTTATAAATATCATCATTAAAATCCAATATATGAGTTTCGATCTTTATTTGTCCTCTATTGAATGTCGGATTAACCCCGACATAAGTTGCGGCTTGCAGCAATTTGCCATTCAGTAATACCTTCGATATGTATACGCCGTGCGGCAACAGACAATTATCATTCTCCATATTTATTGTTGGAAATCCCAACCTGGTACCGATCCTATCCCCTCTTGTAACAATTCCATTTATAGAATATTCCGATCCAAGCATATTATTTGCTGTATCCAATTCACCTTTCTTCAAATATTCCCTTATCA
>CAYNUG010000145.1:0-5000 GCA_964400545.1 uncultured Clostridia bacterium
TGTGATTTGAAATAGAAATGGTCATCTCCCCGAGTCCTGAATCAGGAGCTTTCCCTGCATGAGATTTCACATGACTCAATCCGCCTGAACTGAATTGTATCTCTCTGCATACTTTTTTAACAAGATTGATCTTAATCGTATCAAAATGAACCTTGAAACTTACGAGAGGATGTCTTGCACCTATAATAGTTGCACCGAAATCGGGATTAAATTTATCCGGCCCAAGGTCCGGCCTCCATCGAGAATCTTTCAACCTTGATTCGAGCCCTTCATATTCACACTCTCTTATATGATCAATATCTTTCCTGATCGGGAACCTTGATGATTCTGCAAACAAATAGACAGGGATCTCAAATCTCTTCGCGACCTCTTCAGCAAATTTCACAGAGAGGTTCACGCTTTCTTCAATTGTGACATCTTTGATAGGGACAAAAGGGAAAACATCAAGAGCACCGATCCTCGGGTATTCACCCTTATGCACCCTCATATCAATATCTTTCAAAGCTCTCTCATATAATAAATAACCGCCACTGAAAATAGCATCTACAGATCCGGTGAATGCGAATACGGTCCGGTTTCTGGTGCTGTCCATTGATATATCGAGTAATACAAGCCCATTGATCGACCTGAGCCCTTCAGCTATATCATCTATAAGTTCTTTATTCCTACCCTCACAAAAGTTCGGAATAACTGATATGATCTTTTCCATTTTACACTCCTGTTAATAATTCTTTCATTTAAAAAATCCCGAGAAATACGCCGGCGGCAATCGCAGACCCGATAACTCCCGCAACATTCGGACCCATGGCATGTTGAAGAAGATAGTTATTCTCATCATATTTCCTGCCTACATTATGGACCACCCTCGCCGAATCCGGAACAGCAGAAACACCGGCGGCCCCGATAAGAGGATTGATCTTATTCTTCAGGAACAGGTTCATTAGTTTTGCAAAAAGAAGCCCGCACGTTGTTGCAATTGCAAAGGATATAACTCCCAGAACAAATATTGTTATCGAAGTTTTATTAAGAAATACCTGTGCAGTAGTCGAAGCGCCAACAGCAATGCCGAGAATTATAGTAGCAATATCTATCAGAGAACTTGAAGCGGTTTTGGCAAGCCTTCCGGTAACCCCTGATTCCTTTAACAGATTCCCGAAGAATAACATCCCGAGAAGTGGAATAGCACCGGGAGCAACTAAAGTGGTCAGGATAAAACCAGCTATTGGAAAAATTATCTTTTCTATCTTTTTAACTTTTCTGGAAGGCTTCATTCTTATCAATCTCTCTTTTCTGGTAGTAAGCAATTTCATGATAGGAGGTTGTATTAAAGGGACCATTGCCATATAAGAATAAGCTGCAATAGCAATTGGACCAATAAGTTCCGGGGCAAGCTTTGAGGAAAGAAAGATAGCCGTCGGACCGTCAGCTCCACCAATTATTCCAATTGCTGCAGCTTTAGCCGGGGAAAAACCAAGCATAAGTGCACTTAGAAAAGTAAGAAATATTCCTATCTGTGCAGCAGCCCCCAGAAGAATACTTTTCGGATTTGATAATAATGCTGAAAAATCGGTCATAGCTCCTATTCCAAGAAATATGAGAGGTGGTAAGATCCCGTATCTTACACCATAATAGAGAAGCCCCATAACACTTCCGCCTGAAGTATTGAATGTGTACTCCGTTGTAACAGGATCGATCATATATACTGAAATATTATTAAAAAGCTGAAGAGGGAGCGGCATATTCCCGAGAATAATTCCGAAGCCGATAGGGACAAGCAGCAACGGTTCGTAATCCTTTTTAATGGAGATATAAATGAAAAAAATTCCGACCAGGATCATAATTATATTTTTGTAGGATAAATTAGCAAATCCCGTACCTGAGAGAATCTCTGTCAAAGTTCCGGGAAAATTAACATAAGCGGTTTTTAAAGGATCAGAACCTGGGGACCGGTGAGTCAATTCAGCAACAATATGCTTTTCAGAACTATGTTTTACCCTGATAAGCCCTAAGAGATTACTATTACTATCCAGCAATTCCCCCTTTTTTCCCCCCACAACAAAAGACCCGGATTCAATAGTTAGGATAACAGTACTGCCATTTTCCATTAGTTCCGCTTTCACCTTTACAGATGAAAAAAGTGCGGTACCGGACAAGATGATCATAATAGTTAACAACAGGATTATTTTTGCTCTTTTCATTTTAAAGTGTGGTCATTGCAGGACGCTTCAATTCGACAAGAAGTTCCTCCTCCGAAACATTGTCATTCTCATTGACATGGACCCTGCCCACTATTCCGTCATATGGGGCCTTTATCTCATTTTCCATCTTCATTGCCTCAATAGTAAGGACATGCTCTCCTGCTTTTATCCTCTCACCCTCTTTTACTCTAACACTAATTATCACTCCCGGCATAGGTGCCATTATTCCATCACCTGAAATCAACTCCTTCTTCTCCGGGATCTTCAGCCCTTTCGCAGCACTTCCTCCCGGCCTCAGAACAGTAGATATTTTTTCACCTACAGGCATTTTCCCGTTCATTCCTAATTCCTTAATATTCACCTTATAGATATTCCCGTCAATAGAGATCTTTGCCGAATTATCATTGATCTCTAAGACCATGGCACTATAATCAGTATTACCGATATTCAGAACATATTTTTTCATTTTTATCAGCCTTTTATTTAAAAGTAAATCTCCCCTTATCAAAAAGTGACTTCATCTTAAGTTCAATATCAAGAACAGTCACTATAACCGCTAGATGCTCTTTGCTTATCTCTACAGGTGAGGAGACCTTATGAGCTCTATTCCGGTTTCCCTCTTTTTTCTTAAAGAATGCGAATATCCTGGGGAAAATGGAAAAAAGATTGATCATGAGAAAGGTGAGGATCAGCCCTGCAAATACAACACTTACACCTATTATTGTCACCTCTATTCCCTGAGCAATATTAAAATTATCCATTTTCTATAATGGTATATTCCCGTGTTTTTTTTCAGGATTACTATCAACTTTTTTTGAAAGCATCCTTAAGGACTTTATCAATTTGATCCTTGTATTCGCAGGAACAATAATATCATCAATATATCCTTTTTCAGCTGCCCTGTAAGGATTTGCAAACATCTCTCTGTATTTATCTTTTAACTTGTCGAGCTTTTCTCCAGGGGCGATCCCGTCATCTTTCTCGAGTTCCTTTTTATATACGATTTCGGCAGCTCCTTCAGGACCCATTACTGCAATTTCGGCAGTTGGCCAGGCAAGAACAATATCACCACGAAGATGTTTCGAACTCATAACGCAATAAGCTCCACCATATGCTTTTCTCAGGATTATAGTAATCTTCGGAACCGTAGCTTCAGCAAAAGCATATAATAATTTCGCTCCATTCCTTATTATTCCTCCATACTCCTGTGTTGTCCCCGGCATGAATCCAGGTACATCTTCAAATATAATAAGGGGAATATTAAAAGAATCACAGAACCGGACAAATCTCGCTGCTTTCACAGATGCATTATTGTCTATGACCCCGGACAGATGTTCCGGTTGATTTGCTACAATTCCGACAGAACTCCCATTCAATCTTGAAAATCCCGTTACAATATTTTTGGCAAAATTTTCCTGTATCTCAAAAAATCTGCCGTTGTCAGTCACCCTCCGTATTACTTCTCTTACATCATATGCCTTATTCGGGTTATCAGGAATTATATAATTAAGTTCATTATCTGCCCGATCAACAGGATCATCAGTTTCAAAAACTGGCGGATCCTCCCTGAAACTTTGAGGCAAATATGATAACAGATCTTTTACTCCTTCCATCATGGCAGGTTCGTCATCATAAACCAGATGCGCCACTCCGCTTACGGAGGAGTGAACTGAAGCTCCGCCCAATTGTTCAGTGGTAACATCTTCGGCTGTAACTTTTTTTACAACTTTCGGCCCGGTAAGGAACATGTAGGACTTTTCATTTGTCATCATAACAAAATCTGTGATCGCAGGAGAATAAACTGCACCCCCTGCACATGGCCCCAGGATCAGAGATATCTGAGGTACTACTCCTGAATACATGACATTTTTCAGAAAAATATCTGTATAACCTGCAAGTGCATCGACTCCCTCCTGGATCCTTGCTCCACCTGAATCATTCAAACCGATCACCGGTGCCCCCGTATTCGCAGCCATATCCATTATTTTGCATATTTTTTCGGAGTAAGCTTTAGATAAAGATCCGCCAAATATTGTGAAGTCCTGTGAAAAAACAAACACCAGGCGCCCGTTAACAGTACCGTAACCCGTTATAACACCGTCTGTATACGGTTTCGAACTCTCCATTCCGAAATCTGTACACCTGTGAGTTTTAAAAATATCAAACTCTTCAAAACTTCCTTCATCGAGGAGCATTTCTACTCTCTCCCGAGCAGTATATCTTCCCTTATCATGCTGCTTTTTTATTTTGTCATTACCACCGCCCGATCTTGCTTCATCTTTTCTTGTAGCAAGGTTAAGCAGCTTTTTATCGATATCCATTATTCCTCCGTAATGAACACGTATATTTATCACAATAAGAGGATGGAATCAACGAATTTATGTTAAAAAATAAATTATTTTTTATGCTGTAAGACCACCACCCAAAATTCCTAAAAAAAATAACCCCCTAAGACCGGTCATGAAATTTATAAAGACAGTATTTTCTTCAGTTCCGTAATATCCTGAATAGTATAAACCGGAGTATAACCGGAATTGTTTTTCAGATGGTTTGGATTGTACCAGCAGGTATCGATCTTATATGAACAGCCTCCGGCAATATCGGACGAGAGTGAATCACCTATCAACAAAACCTCCTCTCTCTTCGGGGATCCCATCCTTCTGAAAGATTCATCAAAGATAGCATTGCCGGGTTTGGCTGCTCCTATCTCTTCAGAAATAAATACATCAAGAAAGTACTTTGTAATCTCTGATCCTGAAAGCCTCTCTCTTTGGACATCCTTAAGGCCGTTTGTGATCAGAA
>CAYNUG010000146.1:0-4939 GCA_964400545.1 uncultured Clostridia bacterium
AAAGTTTTAAACTTGAAAACTCTCAGAATTGTTGTCGGTGGTTATTTATAGATCTGAGATCATTCTTTTCTCAGGATCACTATAGACAGATCATCATAGAATTTATTGTTACCTACAAAAGAATTTACAGTTGAGATCAGGTTTTTCCCCATCTTACCGGGAGGGAGATGATCATTTTCTTTCAAAGCTTTCTTAAATTTATCCGTCCCAAAAAAATCACCTTCTGGATTTGTCGCTTCTGAGACTCCGTCTGAATATACTATCAGATATTCACCCTTCTCAAGTTTCAGATCATCTTCTCTGTATACTGAATCGCTTTTGATCCCGATGGCCGGTGAGCCTTTTTTCATTTCTTTCAGTTTTCCGTTACTGAGGATTATCGGAGGTATATGCCCGGCGTTAAGAATCTTTAATTTTCCGATATCCTTTTTTAATGAAATGTATACCATTGTGGCGAATCGGTTCGGTTCGCTGTCTCTGAAGAAGATGTTGTTGACTTTGGAACCCAGTTTTGATAATGAAACAAAATCAGAGGCAAGTGCTCTTATTGTAGATTGAAGTTTTACCATATATAATGCTGCCCCAAGTTCTTTCCCAGATACATCGCCGAGAGTGATTCCGTAATTAGTTTCATCAATAGGGATTAGATCGACCATGTCACCACCGACACTGTTTGCGGGTTCAGAGTAAAGCCACAATGACCATCCGGAGATTTCAGGATTTTCTTGAGGCATAAAAGCAGTTTGTACAGCTCTTCCTGCGTTTAGTTCATTCACGGCGATCAATTTATCTTTTAGTTCGAGAATAAGGATGAAGAGAAGTATGATAATACTTACAAATTTTGACTTGGCGTTCAGTTGGATATTGTTTGGGAAAGTTATATTTCCTGAAAAGAGGAAAAGTCCGATCGCTAGAGCTAATAGTAGTCTTCGAGTTCGTGTTAATTTGAAGAACATTATCCTTAAAAGCCATGCAGGGATGAAAAAGAGTTTCTTAAACCATCCCATACTTTTCATATCGGTTTTCTGTTCTTCGGTCAGATAGAAATCAAGTGTTTCAGAAAGATCAGATTTTACTTCACGTTTGATCTCACTTTCTCTGAAATCATTTTTTACAGTTTCCCATATACCCGATCTTTTTTTCTGATGTTTTTTTGAACTCATTTTTCTACTCTACCCTATGTTTGTTACGTAAAAAAAAGGGTATTGTTTTTAATTGAATTTTTTATATAATAATATATTAGTTTGGAATAAATTAAATCATGGAGTTGTTATGGATCTTTATCGTAAGATAAGAGCAGGATTTGATAAAGAGAGATCTGTCATTTCACAATTCAGAAAGGTGGGAGCTATCTCAGTCGAGCTGGCAAAGGATAAAAGTGAGATCGGTGAATTCAACAGATCGGTCTTTAATAAATTGAATAGAAAGGGGGTCATAGAAGCAGGTGGTGGTGGTACTTTCTTTCTTAACGAGCAGGTTCTTATGAAGCATAGGTTGGAAAGAGTGAAGTGGGGAATGATTCTGTTATTTATTTTTTTGATCATAACAGTTCTTGTCATTCAATTGTGAGAAATATATTGAAAAGAATATTTAAAGAATTCAAAAGCTCATTAAAAGATATGTTTGCAGAGGAAGCAATAGATCTTTTTCTTTTTAGACCGATAAGTTTTGTAGTAGCAAAAGTTTTTGTGAAATTCCCCGTAACACCTAACCAGATATCATTTCTATCAATGGTTGCGGGAATAATCAGTGGTATATTTTTCTCATTCGGTGATGAGAGAAGTTTCATATATGGAGGCCTTTTCTATCTTTTATGTCATATCTTTGATCTTACTGACGGAATGGTCGCAAGATTGAAAAAAAATGGAACCCCTCTCGGCAGGATAATTGACGGATGGGTTGATTATATTACTTCAATTGCAGTTTTTCTCGGTTTCCTCCTTGGTCTTTTGAAAGGGAATTTTGATCTTCCATTTGGCCCATGGCCGCTAATGATTGCTGCATCTGTTGCACTGGCAGTACACAGTGTAATAATTGATTATTACAGGCAACAATATCTTTCGAGTGCAACGGGCAGGAATAATACAATAAGTGAAGATTATAGGAAATTTCAGCGTAGATTTAACCAAATAAGACAAAAGCCCGGGAATTATATTGAAAAACTTCTTTTGTTTGTCTATCTCGGTTATACAAAAGCTCAGGTTACAGGAACTCGTGATAGGACAAAGACACTCAAGGCAAAAAATACCGAATCTGGTAAAATATTACTGATTTTCTGGAACTTGATCGGGGTTGCGACTCACAGGCTATTTCTTGTCATTGCGGCATTTACATACAATCCGATGATATTCTTTTTTTATATCCTCGTTTTTTCCAACATTCTCCTGATAATATTATATCCGATCCAGTGGAGAGTTGATAAAAGAACAGATCCGGTCAAGAACAATACAGAATAGACTTTACCTCTTCCTGATTTTTTCGTATAATAATTTAAAAATAAGAAGCGGAGGATCAAATGAGAAAGTTCATCTTAATTTTTTTAATAGCTTTAATAACTTTTGCGGGGTGCAATGTGAATAAATATAAAGATAAAGGGATATATGCAGAAATTAGTACTAATAGGGGACTGATTGTAGTCAAGCTGGAGTTCGAGAAGGTCCCCATGACGGCAGCAAATTTTATTGGACTGGCGGAGGGAGGAATTCCCAATAGTTTCAGAGGTGAGGGGGAACCATTCTATGATGGACTGACCTTTCACAGAGTTATTAATGATTTCATGATCCAGGGCGGAGATCCTCAAGGGAATGGGGCCGGATCTCCGGGTTACAATTTCCCGGATGAATTTCATACAGACCTGAAGCATGATAGCGGAGGAATAATTTCAATGGCAAATTCAGGACCTGGAACAAACGGGAGCCAATTTTTTATTACTCACAAAGCAACTCCCCATCTCGATAATATTCATTCAGTTTTCGGGAAAGTTTATAAAGGTATGGATGTTGTTAACAGTATTGTTCAGGGCGATAAGATTGAGAGTATAAAGATAGTTCGAATAGGTGATGTGGCAAAAGGTTTTGATGCTCCTGTTGTCTTCAAAAAACTTGTTGATGAAAAAAAATCTGAGTATGAAACAAAGTTAAACATGAAAAATGGCAAAGAAATGAAGATTATAGAGGATCAGTGGCCTGGCAGGATAACAACTGATTCTGGTCTGATGTATATTGTTCTGAAAGAAGGAAAGGGAGAAAAACCGAAAAAGGGCACTATGATATCGGCTCATTATACCGGGACATTTCTTGATGGAAGGAAATTTGACAGTTCGGTTGACAGAGGTGAGCCTCTTAATTTCCCTGTCGGGGTAGGGAAAGTGATACGCGGATGGGATGAGGCACTCCTGGATATGAAAAAAGGGGAAAAAAGAGTTCTTATAATTCCTTCTGATCTTGCGTATGGTAAAAGAGGAGCCGAAGGTGTTATCCCTCCTGATACAACTCTTGTTTTTCAGGTTGAACTTGTTGATATCAAATAGTTATTAAGGGGTGATCTTTTCGAGGTCTCTTTTTAACATCCGGTTAAATATTACTGCACCTTTTTTAGACATATGAGAATTCCCGATACCGTATCCACCGTCAATAAACAGAGATTCATCTTTTAGATTAAATTTTTTGTTAACTGTGTAGTTCAATATTTTCAGGTTCTTATATTTTCTTCCCAATCTTCTTAAATGTCTTTTGAATCTTCCTTGGGATAAGTTAGTTTTTAAAGTTCCTATATAGTCAGGAATTACAACAAGGATGATCATTGAATTATCTCTGCGAATTTCATCCAACATCATTAGAAAGTATTTACCTTCCTTACCCGGTAGTTTGAAAAAAGGTCTTCGTATAAATGGAAATTTTTTTTTTGTAATAACTTTAAAATTGGGAAGTGTATCTTTTTCAACACCTGTGTATGCCTGAGTATCTTTGATCCTGTTAAAAAGAGAAAGTTCGGAGACCTTAAAAGAGTTCAAAATATCGTTGAGCAGTATATCCGTGTCACTTTTATTTTTAAGAAGTAGAAGAGTAGGTGAGAAAAGATCCTTCATTATATCGGTTGAAGTATATTCTTTTACTTCTGATAAAGATAACATTGAAGTTGTGATCGAATAAATAAAATAATCCATTCCGAAGATAACAATTTCCGGAGTGCCCTTTATCTGTTTATAGAGTTTATAAAAATAATAATTATACTTCGGACCGTTTCCCGCATGACTCCACTTGAATGGTTTGAGTTTTGCACTCTTTATTAATTCAGGATGTATTCCCTGGTAAGTTCTTGAAGTTCCGAGGATCAGAGTATTATAGTCACGTCCGTTAAGGAATTCTGAGAGTGGTTTTTTCAAAGCGTTGTTGCTAAAGAAGATATGATTGTACCTTGAGATCAAAAAAGATATTGATCTGTCAAAGAATACCAGGAACAGAAAAAAAACAAATATTTTAATTGCTCTATTTTTCAATTAAAACCTCAGATAGATGAACTCATTGGAAGAGTCAACGGAGAAAAGGATTATAAGGCATATAAATAGTGCAAAAACCGCAGTTTTGAGTATAATTGGAGCATTCCTAATAAGTTTTATCTCATCTTTTTTCATGTAGATGATCTCAAGCACGATGAATATGATAACTAAGAATATATCGAAGATCAGATGTTCAGTTCCTTTGGATGAGAATGAAAAGCTGAAAGAATTAATATAGTTGTATGCATCAGCGAATGAATTGGATCTGAAAAATATCCAGGCGAAAGATACAAAATTGAACGTCATAAATATGCTGATAAATTTATTAAAAGATTTAAACTTTTTCAAGCCAGTCTTTTTAAGGAATTTTTTTCTTGCTTTTTTTGTTGTGTAGCCGATAATAAGAAATAATCCGTGAAGTATCCCCCATATCACAAATGT
>CAYNUG010000147.1:0-4923 GCA_964400545.1 uncultured Clostridia bacterium
CCCGGATTAAATAACAAGAACAATTTCCATAAGAATTTATGTGTAGGGGCAAACGGTGGTTTGCCCGTCTCTGAAAAGGACAAGAGGGCGAAGTGCCCTTCGCCCCTACGGATGAAAAAACGATCTCTCTCATCATTTATTTCAGGGTTTAAATCATCTGTTTCCAGAAAAATCGGATACCCATTATGGCAAAGAGATTATTATGATAGGGTTATCAGGAATGAACGGGAATTGAATGCGTATAGGAAATATATAAATGATAATCCGTCCAATTGGAAAAATGATGAATATTTCATGTAAGGGCGGACATTGCGTCCACCCGGATTAAATAACAAGAACAATTTCCATAAGAATTTATGTGTAGGGGCAAACGGTGGTTTGCCCTAATCTGAAAAGGACAAGAGGGCGAAGTGCCCTTCGCCCCTACGGATGAAAAAACAATCTCTCTCATCATTTATTTCAGGGTTATGCCCAGAGGCAATCGGTTATCTGATCCGAAGGCGTCTGGAAATTGATTTTTTCCTTTGTTTTGTATAAATATATGTGGCAGTCGAGTTCCAAAGAGTAATTGTCGAATTATTGGTGTTATTTCCTCTAAATGAAAATTCACCTATTTCTCCACTGATATAGATCCCGTACCGTTTATTGGGTTTCAGAAGTGATTTCGGGATTAATGTAGACATTCCCGAAACATTTTTTCTATAAATTTCCGGATTTCCTTTCAAATCATCAAATTCAACAACTATAATACTACTATTTTTTACAGCGGGAGTCCATGAGATCTTTAGATCATTAATACTCCCCAAAGAGATATGAGTGTCAGGTCTGTTCGGAGAAGTGATCCTAATAAGTTTTCCCACTTTTGCTATTGCTGTAATATTTGAATTCCGGGAAGCAAAACGATTTCTAGAATTATTAAGTTTTATCTCAACTTTAATTCTATCTCCTTGTACAGCTGAATAGGGTACACTGCTATATCTATATAGACCAGTACTTGGGGACGGGATCAAATAATTATTTACTCTGACCTCTTGTACGTCTATAGGATGCCGGTTTGAAAATAATTGAATACTTACTGATAAGTAGTCTTTTCTCATTCTATCCACAATACTCATTCTGCCTCTCACAAATATTTTGTTGAAAGATATAAATGTTCTTGATTCTGATGACATCAATGGTACATTTGAAAAGATAGATGTTGAAAAGATAATAAGAAAAGAAATAATAAATTTTTTTGTCATTTGCGCTCCTTTTGCATGTAGTAAAATATAAAAAGTACATAATAAATCTCAAAAAATATTAAAAAAAATAAATAATGGACGGTGCACCTAAAGGTATTTCCTCTCTTTGATCGGTCACTTTATTTCTTTGATTTATGAATTTCAAGGGTAGACACAAGGCCTAACCCCTACATCAACATAAATTAATTTAATTGATTTATGTTGATCGGATAATTTATAATTTCCCATGATATCAAGGAGAATGAAATGAATAATAAGATCATTACGGTTTTCGGTTCTGCATTGACGGGATTCTTAATATTGGCAATTTATATTTTCAAACGCATCGTTCCGTTAACAGATGTTTATCTGGGAAGTGACAGGATAACACATGCAAAAGTTGTTTTCATCTTTGGTTTTATTGGAATTGTGATCCTTTATTTGTTAAGAAATTTTGTAAAACAGAAATGGATAAAAAATGCAGGTTATGGGATATCGTTCCTTTTCATGGCGGTATTGCCTGTTATGATCTTTATTAGTCAAGCTGGATCATTCAGGGGTTTCCCCTGGGCGATAAAAACATTGGCAATCGGTCTTATCCCGATTATGTTTGTTTATGCAGCCTATCTTGTCTATATCAATATGAGAATTGAGAGCCTTGTTCTTGCTTTGGTTTTTGCCGCTTTTTCCGTTTATCACATTATATTGTTGCTAAAAGTCCTTCCGGGTATCAGTAAAGCATTTTCGAGCACGTCAATTTCAGATATTCTGATTCTACTAGTACTGATCTCGTACGGTGCTTTTTTTGCTTTTTTCAGTCTTCGTTCTTTCAAGACGTGGGAAAAACGATAGTGTAATTTAGAATTGATAGAGAAAATTCTAAATTACACTTTTCGTATGTAAAATTATTTTACAAAGTCTACTTTATATTTATTTTGCCCTTAAAGGGAATAAGTTTCACTACTTTGAATTCGAAGGAAGGTTCAGATGCTACTCTTCCGTTCTGCAATAGGTTCACCAAATAAGTGCCTTCTTTCATACCCGAAGGTAGATTAGCTTTCAAACTATACCCTCCGCTGACACTATTTATTGATAAAACCTGGGAAAAATACATTTTGATCTTAGGATTAATACTTTTGCTCATAAATCTAAGACTCATTCCTGATTTGTTCGTACCTGTCCAGCCTGCATACAGTTCAACAAAAGTAGTGGAAGAATTATATTTATAAAGTACATTTTTAGGTTTGATCTTATAAGCTAATGCCATCAGTTTATGTTCTTTCTGATTTGATACAATTGTGTTTCCTCTTTTTATATATGATTTTATATTTTTCCCGAGAGTTGGTGAAGTGGGGAACTTAAGCTTAATGAAGGTATCTGACCAGCCTATTATTTCAGCAAGATAACTTCCTACATAAAAT
The DNA here is from genome assembly GCA_964400545.1 of uncultured Clostridia bacterium. GTDB lineage: Bacteria > Acidobacteriota > Aminicenantia > UBA2199 > UBA2199 > UBA647. The sequence goes on from CAYNUG010000147.1 coordinate 2,642, forward strand.
TTTGTTTTTAATGTTTTTGTTCCAAAATTTTTGCCCTCTACCTCAATTGTTTCTCCGGGAGTCAAATCCTGTGAAATAAACTTAATGTATGGCATTTTTATTAGGGGGGTCTTGATCTTCTTCAGATTTTTTATGTTATTCGATACTCCCGGTTTAAAAACATCAGCGTTAATAAGATAAGCTGATGAAAAAAACATTATAAAGCTTACAATTAAAATAAAACCTTTTTTCATTTTTCTCTCCTTATTAAAATATCATTAATATTCTATATAAAACATACCGGTTGCATATCTCACATAATCAGGAAATATAAATTTTTTCAAAAATTCAGAAGTGACAATCCCGGGGTGACGGTGATTTATTTCTTTGATTTATAATAATTCCAAATCATTTACATTTAATTGTGTCCATTGTAGGGGCGGGCTTTACGTCCGCCCGGATCGTGACATAATTATTCCAATACACACAATAATTATAATTGATAATCGAAATAGGGTAGACACAAGGCCTACCCCTACATTGGGTGATATAATTTGTGCATTTAAATCTGAATGTGTTTCGGATTACAATCCCGGGGTGACGGTGATTTATTTTGCTGCCATATTAAACAATTGAATACCGAAGTAGATTCCTGAAGCAATTCCTGCGATATTAAGAAGAACAACAATAAATCCTGCCATTTTATCATTCAATAAAATGCCATTCTCCTGATCTTCCGATGTGGAATAGTAGCTCCCGAAGGATTTTCCTCCGACTTGTTTTTTATTGAAAGAGTATTGAAAGATACTAAATAAGATAAGCAGAAGAGGTATTCCTCCCATTAAAATAAAAGTGATACCGGGAATTAACCAACCAAATACAATTTTTGAATGATCTCCATGCCCAATTGCATACTCAATAAAATTGTATCCCAGTGATAAAAAAAGTGCCGGCCATAAGAACAGCAAAATTTTAACTCCTCCTATTTTTCTGGCAGTCAGAAAATATATGAGCATTCCAAATAGAATTCCAAAAATTGATACAGGGAAAACCCAGAACCAATCCGGAGCATTATGGGTAATCTGATAAGGACCTCCGGAAGCAACAAATCCTCCCAAGTCCATTATTCCACGCATTCCCAAATATAGCAGAACCAGACCGATTACAAGCCCTGTGAGACCGATAAACATCCATACGCATTTATTGAGAAAAGAAAAGAGAGACCGTCGGTGTCTGTCAGTATTGAAATAAAAGGGAGTAAAATTAAATTGACGATTATTATTAGACATTCTTACCCTCCGTAAATAAATATAGCACTTTCAAAAATAATAGTGTAATTTAGAATTAATAGAAGAAATTCTAAATTACACTATTTAAATGTAAAATTATTTTACAAAGTTTACTTTATTAATATTTTACTCTTGATCGGAACAAATTTCAGTACTTTAAATTTGAGAGCAGGAGGTTCGGATGCCACTCTTCCATTCTGCATCAGATCTACCAGATAAATGCCTTGTTTAAGACCGGAGGGTAAATTTGCAACGAGTATGTTTTCTTCACCGGTATTGGTAATACTTAATACTGGTGTAAAGGCAGGATTGTTTATTGAGCCTTTGTTCCTGAAACGTATGAACAATCCTGATTTGTTCAGACCCGTCCAGGAAGCAATCAGTTTAATAGAGGTTGTGGACGGTTTGTAATTGAAGAGAACTTTATCAGGTTTAATAGAAAAAGTGGATGACAAAAGTTTCTGTTCTAACTGATTTGATACTATTGTGTTTCCTCTTTTTATGTAAGATTTTATTTTTTTACCGAGAATAATTGAATTCGGGAACTTAAGCTTAATGAAAGTATCTGTCCATACTATAATATCAGCAAGATATCCCCCGACATAAAATTTGGTTTGTGGGGTTTTTACTCCAAAATTCTTACCTTCAGCCTCAAGTGTTTGCCCGGGAGTTAAATCCGGTGAAATAAACTTAATGTAAGACATTTGCATTATTGGAGGTTTGAACTTTTTCAGATTTTTTATATTCTTCGATACTCCCGGTTTAAAAACATCAGCGTTAATAAGATAAGCTGATGAAAAAAACATTACAAAACTTACAATTAAAACAAAACTTTTTTTCATTTTCCTCTCCTTATTAAAATATTTTTAATATTCTATATAAAATATCCCGGTTGCATATCTCACATAATCAGGATTTTTTTAAAAAAAATCACTGGGTGACGGTGGTTTGCCCGTTTTTGAAAAGGACAAGAGGGCGAAGTGCCCTTCGCCCCTACGGATGAAAAAACAATCT
>CAYNUG010000148.1:0-4892 GCA_964400545.1 uncultured Clostridia bacterium
TGATATGTGAACTTTTATCTTTCCTGATAATACACCTTTAGATCTGTGAAGCATTATATCCCTGATCTTTACAGAAAATTTTCTGTTATCAAATCGGACATCTTCAAGTTTTATTTCAGATATCTTCGCCTCTCTTTTTTTTAGATACTCTGTGATATAGTCCGACTGAATATTATCGTCATAAAGAACCTTAAATCTTTTATCGTTTACCGTAATTTTGATTCGCCCTCTTTTTTCAGGATCATCCGGAGAGAATGTCAACATATAATAAATATCCTCAGTGTTTACTATCTTTTTAAGTGATGTCTTGAGCTTATTTGAAACTACAAGCTCACCTCCAGTTTTCTTTGTGATCTCACGGATCATTTGCTCAATATCGGTCGATATTTCCTTAAATTCAAAATCCTGACTGTTTACATTATTGTAAGTTGTGAAGAACATGGAATGAAACGTAGCATTAACCTTCATAAATAGTTTACTAATTTCGTCAACCGGGAAATCATTTGATACTTTTAATTCAACATCAATAGTATTCATCATTCTGGAGAGTATCCTTCCTCTTGCAATATCTTCTCCCTGCGATTCCATTAAGATCCCTATCAAATTATTGATACTATTCCTTAAATTGCCTGATAGCTTTATTTGCGGAAACTTTTCAAATTGATAAAAGGATATCACCCATTTCTCCAGATTGATCTTCTCCAGATATTTTGCAAAATTGTAATATCCATCAATATTAGGAAGTAAATATCTCTTTTTATACTCTCTCCATATCCTCAAATAATTCCTCAAAAATTCAATAACATCATCAGCCTTCGCTGAATTACTGGACAAACTCTTTGCCTCAATCATATTTTTCATTCTTGTCATATTAAGACTGCCAACAACTTTTAGATAATACTTTTCAAATCGGAATTTTTCTTTAAGGCTCTCTCTTTTTAGATTTTCCCTTATTATAGAATAGAATAGTTTTTTATTATCAATCTGTTTAAAAAAAAGTGTCTTGTCATTTATAAATACAAGAAGACGATCACCTTCTTTTAGAATATCTTCAACGAAATTTTTTACTCCCTTTTTTAATTCATCAGTTAATGATGTTATCCTAAAAACAAGCACAAAATATCTCGGTTTATACTCCACTTCTCTGTTTGATAAAAGATCATATTGTTGCCCCTTGATTATCTTCCTAACCTGATAAAAACCATTGATTTTCTGCCTCTTACCATTTTCAAATAATATAAAATCAGTTTTCTTAAGATTATCGACCGGATGCCCTTTGAACATAACCCTGACAGGCACTTCCACGTTAACGACAACAACATCCTCACGAATGATCTTTTGATCCGGTAATAAACCAGATGGGAATAGAAATATAAACAACAAAATAGTGATCATTAATTTATTCATTTAATTTACCCCTCCCGGAACTTTAAAAAATTGTTCCTGACATTATTACAGGTCGATCAGATCATCCTTGATCTCAGTTTCCATATCGACAAAAAAGAACTGATAATCAGTGTAATCATATACAGTTCTGATCCTTACAAAACTTCCCTTATTTTTCCCCTTATAAGATTCAACAATAAAACTCCTGCTGGGAAATCTAAAACCGGCGTTTTTCTTTTCAAATTCACTGACAAAGAACAATTCAGGAATTCTATCCAGTATAACACTTCGTTTGATTATCTCCTTCCTGCTAAGTAAACCGTATGGAGACCATTCAATCCTAAGTACAGTACCTTTCCTGTCGATCCAGATCTTCCCTGATAATCTGTTATGTGTCGGAGAAACTATCGGTTTTGCCTCCAGAACGACCGTGTCTTCACCAAATAACTTCTGATGATCTATTATTTTATAATCAAAAGCACTTTGCCACTCTTTTCCAATTAGATTTACTGGCCCGTAAAAAGCCTTCCCAATATTATAATTAGAGATCTCTTTATTCGATCTCATATTTAATTTTTGAAAGATCGGAATTCTATTCTCAGTTATAGATTTATCTGAATTAATGATCAATTGATAATCATATTTATATTTATTTGTAAATTTTGAAGAGTGAATTTTTGCCAACGGAGAATATTCTTTAAAAAATGAACTCGGGGAGATCATTGCATTGTATACCTTTTTGCTGTAATTAATATATTCCGTTTTTAACACTATATTATAAAAATAAATAGCAGATTCTTTCAATCTTTCACAATATTTTCCCGCCTTTTCAAGGATCGATCTCAGATCCTTTTTAATTACATTGTTATCGATCTTAGCATTAAATCTTTGCTCCAACTTCCTCCTGCAGATCACACTTCTTTCTATTGACTGATCATTCCATTTGAAATTCAATCCTTCCATAAGTTTTGAATAATCTTTCAGACAATTCTTATAAGCCCTGACTGCATATTCGATGTCACCCTGTTTCTCAAATTCTTCAGCAATCTGAAATATTCGATCTGCTCTGCTTCTTCTTAAAACCCCCTTCATGAAATAATCCAATGATTTCTTATACTCTTTTACTTTGAAATACTTCAACCCCATGAGATTATTCCAGATTAAGCTTTCCGCCCTCTCAAAATACTCTTTCGATCTTTTAAGATCCAGGTTATCAAAAGTAATAAATCCCATAAAAATATATGCATTTTTCTGACGATCAGGAGATATTCTCGTTATCAGATATTGCTCGGCCTTATTAAATTTGTGATTATTTAAAAGGTCAGAAAGGTTAACCTTATCTAGTGCTCTCACATATAACATCAAGTGCTTTCTGCTATTCCATTCAACATTGCAAATTTCAGGATCCGAATAAAGAGTAAAAGAATAAAGAGTATTTCTGTTGAGCCTGTTACTATTCTTATTCTTTGAAAACTCAAATTTTCTGGATTGTTGGAGGACGGATGATATCTTAACAATTATTTTCTCTGCAATAACAGATCGGTTGATCGAATATAACAAAGAGAATTCCCCATTCCTGCTACTGTACAGGCTTTTCTCAGAAACTTTCGAGTTATTGTAAAACACTTTGTAATTAATTTGAGCAAATCCGATCCTTTTCCCCTTTAGATCCAGGACCTTACATTTCATTCTTATATTTGTTCCTAAGTTTCCCGCAAGATCACTTCTAATGAATAAAAATAAAAAAGTAATTACGCTCAAGATTAATATTTTTATGATCTTTTTCATATTGCACCCTCTTTGTATACGTTAGTACATGGGATAAAATTTAAAAAAAATTGTGCAAGAAGTAAATTCAGTGATTAGAATCTGGTTATAGAACGAATCTTTCAGCTGGCAGTTTTGATCTTATCGAATCTCTTTCTTTCATGGATATTGAGAAGCTTCTTTCTCATTCTAATATTTTTAGGAGTTATTTCGAGGAGTTCATCATCTTCTATATACTCAAGTGCTTCTTCGAGAGTAAATTTTTTCGGAGTTACCAACCTGACGGCATCATCCGATCCCGATGCTCTCATATTTGTCAGCTTCTTGGTTTTGCAGACATTAACAACCAGGTCATTCTCCTTGCTATGCTCACCTATGATCATTCCGGAATATACAGGGATCCCTGAATCAACAAAAAGAGTGCCTCTCGGCTGAAGATTAAAAAGTCCGTAAGGAACAGAAACGCCATCCTCAAGCGCTATAAGAACACCTTTGGTTTTTTTATTGAACTCTCCTTTATATGGTTCGTAAGAAGAAAAACTATGGTTCAATATACCTGTTCCCCTGGTGGAAGTTAAGAATTCATTATTGAATCCTATCAATCCTCTCGAGGGAATATTAAACTCTACTCTCGTATAACCACTGACACCGGGAGTCATGCTTATAAGTTCCCCTTTTCTCTTTCCGAACATTTCTATCACAATACCGCTATACAGATCTTCAACATCAACTACCGCATGTTCAACAGGTTCACATTTTTCACCGTCAATGATCTTATAAATAACTTCGGGTTTGGATACCTGAAACTCAAATCCTTCCCTCCTCATATTCTCAATCAGAATAGAAAGTTGTAATGCTCCCCTACCTTTTACCAGAAAGGATTTTTTAATATCTGTTTCAGATACTCTTAAACTTACATTTGTCAGGAGTTCCTTTTGCAACCTGTCCCAAATGTTGTTCGATGTCACATATCGGCCCTCTTTTCCGGCAAAAGGTGAATCATTAACAATAAAATTCATTGCCAGAGTCGGCTCATCAATATCGATCGATTTCAACGGGACAGGATGATCCTTGTCTGTGATTGTCTCACCGACATCTATGGATTCTATTCCGCATACAGAAACAATATCTCCTGCAAAAGCTTCATTTACACTTATTTTTTTTAATCCCTGATAAGAAAACAATTTGGTTATCCTGTAAGCTTTTTGTTCTCCCTCTCTTTTAATAAGCAGAACTTCATCTCCCGTCCTTATGGTTCCATTATGGATTTTACCGGTACCTGTTTTTCCGAGATAATTATCATAACTGATAGCAGAGGTAAGGAACTGAAGAGGTTTATCTTTATCTCCCCCCGGCTCATCCACATATTTAATTATTGTTTCAAAAAGGGGTGTAAGATCCGAATTATCATCATCAGGTTCATATCTTGCAAATCCAATTGTCGCAGAAGAATAAATAACCGGAAAATCAAGTTGATGTTCATCTGCATTCAATTCAACGAAAAGGTCGAAAACCTGGTTAAGAACTTCATCCGGTCTGGCATTCGGACGATCTATTTTATTTATTACTACAATTGGTCTCAAACCCTGTTCAAGAGATTTTTTAAGGACATATTTTGTCTGTGGCATCGGACCTTCGAATGCATCCACAAGGAGCAGAACCGAGTCGACCATTTTCATTATTCTCTGAACTTCTCCACCGAAATCAGCATGCCCCGGGGTATCTACAATATTTATTTT
>CAYNUG010000149.1:0-4868 GCA_964400545.1 uncultured Clostridia bacterium
TCTTTAAAATTATCTTAAGCTTTTTGGAGGCATAGTCAATGCTTTTCAACTCTATTGCCTTATATATGTCCAGTAGGTCAATATCAGAAATATTTGAGATTCCTGTTTTTACCTGAGTAATGGCATTTTTATTCTCGGAATCAAGTTCAACGGCTTTTTGCATATCCTGCAATCCCTGTTCAGCTTCATTTTTTATTGTTTCTTTTAAAGCTGCTATCTCCAGAATGGTCTTTTGGATTTCCGCAGGAATTTCTGTTGTCTTACGGGGGATCTTTTTTAAGGCTTCATTCATTTTCTTTATGCCCCGATCAAGAAAGATCGAAGAAAGATTCTTCGTGAGAATTTCATTCGGGATTATTTCAATCAAACTTTCAAGCATATGGATCGCTTTGTCCGGATCTCTTTTCCTTGCAGCATTACTCTTTTCTTTAATAAGATCAACAATACTGTCCGGATAAGGATCTTTTAGAGCTCCCTCATTCAGTGCAGTTTTCCATATGTTTATTGCTTCTTCCCATTTTCCTATGCTTAAAAATTGTTTGCCCTTTTTATAGGTCAGATCTGATTTTAATGATATAAATTCCTCTCCGGATTGAAGCGAATCCGGTAATGATGAAAGTTCAACCAGGGCTTTTGCAAATTCTCCATTCTCAGCAAGGATATGAATTTTCCCAAGTGGAGATAATCCAGATCTGACAATCTGCAGTTTATTATTATCCGGATCACTTTTAATTCTTATCTCAAGAAGATTCTGAAAGTCCTTCAGGATATTCAACCTTTCCAGAAGCATCCTTCCCGAAGTATAGAAATAATCTTTTCCTTTTATCGATTTTGAGATACCTGATTTTGATATCTCTTCAGAACTCTTTTTCTCAGCGGAAAACAATAAAGAATAATTACGAAACCTTTCCGTTTCATCTATATTACCGCTTAATCTATATTTCTCGCTAAAGTTGTGAATATGATTTTTGATTTTTTTTTCGATGCTCTTTTTTATTTTACCGATAAAAGCACTTTTATCCTGAATATTTCCGTATATTGATTTTTTTGCTATCCATGTATTCCAGAATTCATCACAATTGATCAGTGTTGTCCAATTCGAAATTGTATCTCTCCATATCTCATCAACAGGAGGCGGGTCCGGCATCCCATGAATTTTATCGAAGTCTTTATTATTTTGATCAGACCATAATCTTTCCTCTTCATAAATTAACCACCAATACCAGAAAACTGCGATCATATGTGTGATCGGATAATAGGGGAAGTATTTCTTCTGACTTTTATTCCAGCTTCGTGCTATGGTAGTTCTGTTCTTGATCAGGTGTTCCGGATTAATATTTACTTCAGGAGCCATTAATCCCAAGGAGTTATCACTATACATAAAAACATCCACTAACAATCTTTTAACCGGATCATTGAGAATAGTTCTTGCTTCCCGTGCACCTTTTTTATTGAAGTTTTTTTTAAAACCTGATTCGATTCTTTTTTTATCAATCAAAGAAGAAGGTTCGAGATCAAGAACCTCATATGGAGTAAGTGTTCTTTGAAGCGGATCCTTCATTTTCTTTTCACCTTGATCCGAGTATCCATAGATCTGTTTTGCAGTTTGAGCAATATCGTAATCCTACCGGATTGTTGTGCCCGCATTCGGGGCACTCTTTGCCTTCCGGTTTCTTCTGCTGTGCCTGATTGAGAATTAAATTGAATTTCCCGATAAACACAGTCAGATCTTCCTTTGCACTTATGTCGTTATTTCTAAATTTTTCTTCAACATCTCTCAGGTCATTCCTCAACTTTTCGGCTTCTACAGGGTCAGTCGGAAATATGACAATATTTATTGCACCATGAAAACTGAGGAAAACTCCGAGATCAGAATTTTGCATAAGAGTAGTGATCTCTATACCGATCTTTAACAAAAGAGTCTGGATCTGATCTTTGTTTTTTTCTGTTACGGCTTTATCGAGGGTGGTGGAAAGGTTCTTCAGATCATATGCTTTTTGCCCGAGTATCCAGCTGTATTCGGTAATAATATGGTTAATATAATTGATCATATTAATAGCCTGTTCAAATATATCCGGTTGGTCACTACTCGTACTGTCAAGTTCCTTAATAAGTTCCATTGCATCATCAAGGGCTTCCTCGAAATTCCTATCGTTAATTTTTTTTAAGATCAGATTCCTTTTTTTATCAATGGATCCTTTTTGATCAATTGTCAACTCATTACCTTTCTTAATCAGTTTTTCTTCCACTTCCACCATAAGTTCAACTGCCTTTTGATCTATATCCCCTCTTAAAATAAGATCTTCCAGATCGTTCCCGTCTCCCAGGAAATTATCAACTATAAAAGATCCGTCCTTATCCAGCCATAATTTAACTTTGATAGGGGTTCCTTCAGGGAATCCATCGGGAAGTATTGAAAATGCTTCTCCCTGTTTTATATTATTACTTGCTTTACTAAGATCGTCTCCACCGTAAACAGGTACGGATATCACCCTCTGATTTGGGAAACGGGTGTAAAATGTCTGAACGATCCTCTCATTTTCCGGAGTTTCAAAAGAATCACCTTTGGAAATGAAAACATTAAATTTATCTCCCTCAGTCTGAACTCCATAGTTAAATGGAGCGATCCCTCCCATAATACCGCTAAGTTGAATGAAAGGATTCCCGCAACTTTGGCAATTTTCATTGTCTGCTTCATTCAAACTACCACATGACGGACAAATTTTTGTTTTTCTAATACCAATAAGATCAGTTCCGCATTTTTCACACTTTTCAGCATCAAGAGTATTGTTGTAATCACATTTAGGGCAATTAACCGCTCCAAAAACAGCTGCTGCCATAGCAGCACCTATTGCTACACTTTGCTTCGGGTGGATCTTCCTTAATATTTTTTCTTTCCCGAACAACTCTTCCATAAGTTCCTGGATCTTCGGAATAGATGACGAATTCCCTGCCATAAGAACCATATCAATTTCATCAGTGGAAAAATTTGCATTCTCGACTGCTTTTTTCACTGTGGATTTTATTTTTTCCAGAAGGGGCTGCATTAATGATTCGAATTCCTTACGGGAGATCTCTTCTTCGATATCAATTAATTCTCCTGAAGGATCTCTTAACAATCCGGGAATAATTATTTCAGCACTGTTTGAAGAACTTAATGTTTCTTTTGCTTTTCGGGCTTCATTTTTAAGAGTTGCCATGAATCTGCTGTTATTCCCGGGATCAATTCCGGAATTATTTTCTATCTTCTTCAATATGGTTTTAACTATCAATTCATCGAAATCATCACCACCGAGCCACATATCCCCTTCAAGGTTAAGTGGTGAAAAAGCACCTGCAGCCATCATTAGAACGGAAATATCAAAAGTTCCCCCGCCCAGGTCGAATACCATTACTGTTTTTGGTTCCTGATCTTCCGTATTGACTCCGAAGGAAATTGCAACTGCGGTTGGTTCATCAAGTATTTTCATTACCGAAATTCCGGCTTTCAATCCAGCTTCTCTTGTGGCATTTCGTTGTTTATCACTGAAATATGCAGGGACCGTTATTACTGCATGGGAAATCTTTTCCCCGAGCGAATACTCAGCATCTTCTTTTATTTTTTTTAATATTAGTGATGAAATCTCGATCGGAGAGAATTCCTTTGTTCCAAGTTTGATGCTAATACTGTCTTTTGTCCCTTTTTCAGGTTGAACTATTTCATATTGCAGATAATTCTCACTATCTTTTCTTTCCAGAATTTTTTTAACTTCAGGATCATTGACACCACGTCCGATTAATCTTTTAATGGATATTACTGTTCCCGCCGGATTGAGAACCCATTTCCTTAATGCCGGAGAACCTACTACAAATTCTTCTTTGTGATATGAAACGACAGATGGTGTTTGATGTTCGTTTTCCCGGTTCTGAATAACCCGTACTCCTCCCATATCGACAATTGCAATTACTGAATTCGTTGTCCCAAGGTCAATTCCTACAATTCTTCCCATTTTTTACCTCATGTTCTCAATTTTTCTTTTCCTTAACCGAAGCTCTCACTTCAGCCGGTCTTAGCAAATGTCCCTTCCAGAAATAACCGGGATTTAATGTCCGGATTATTATACTTTTATCACTGTACTCCTTAAATTCAGTCTCGATCACATGATGAATATCTGTATCAACTACATCACCAGGATCGGCTTTAACCGGAACCAGATCAAAACCTTTGATCATTCTTTTTAACAATTTATACAGAGATTTAACATTACTATCCGTTATTTTATTTTTTTTCTCAAGTAGATTTTCAAAACTGTCCGCAAGTTCAATAATCTCTAAGAAAATTCCCTTCGTGAATTTATAATGATCGTCCGAAACTTCACGCAATTTGATTTTTAATGAACCGGTCTCTCTTAGCAATTCTCTGACCATTTCATCAATTTGTTTTATAGGATCTGTCTCTTTATCCATTTTTCCCCAGATCATTATTTATTTTTTTTTGTAAAATTTTTGCATATTTCAAATGATTATCAGCAAGTCCGAGATGAATAGCTTTTATTAGAGCATTGAGTGCATCCTCTTTCTTTCCGAGTTGAAAAAAAGAATTTGCAAGATCCCAATGCAGTATACTATTATCCGGATCAAGAGTAATCCCATTTTTGAACATTTTCAAAGCGTTATCGAATTTCCCGTTCCTGTTAAAAAATTCTCCCGAAAATTGAAGCAGATCAATTGAATCAGGGAAAATATCTAATAAATCCGCTATTTTTTTTTCAACTTTATGTGGAGAGCTGTTTATCATTTTTTTCAATTTTTTAATATCGTATTTGTGATCAGTCCCTGTTTTGCCTTCATATCTTGCAAGCAAATCTGAGATTTCTGGTATGATCTGT
>CAYNUG010000150.1:0-4819 GCA_964400545.1 uncultured Clostridia bacterium
CAGCACTCTCTTTCTTTGATTCCGAACCTGTCTCATACGGAGAGTTGGGTATCAGGATAAAAGAACTTTCAAAATTACTGAGAGATCATGGCATAAGGAAAGGAGATAAAGTCGCAATTCTGGGGGAAAACTCTCCCAACTGGGGAATATCGTACCTGAGCATTGTAACAATGGGCGCAATTGCAGTACCTATCCTTCCTGATTTTCAGCAAAGTGACCTTGAGAACATCCTGAACCACTCTGAAAGCAAACTGCTTTTTGCAACCAAGAAACAATTTGAAAAGATAAGATATGAAAAGTGTGGAAATATTTCCCGGGTCATAATTCTTGATGACCTGCACATAGAGGAAACCGGATTTGATACTGTCGGATTTTCAGATTATATAAATGAATCTTTAAAGAAAATATCCTCTATCATTCACGATATAGGAGAGTTTACAGGACTTACTTCCGCTGATATTTCAGGTGATAACCTGGCAGCAATAATTTACACATCAGGAACAACAGGGCTATCCAAAGGTGTTATGCTAACACATGGGAATATAGTATCAAATGTAAAAGGAATGAAAGATCTGATCGATTTTGGCTCGAGTGACCGTTTCCTTTCCGTGCTGCCTTTATCACACGCTTTAGAGTGCACAATTGGATTTTTATTGCCACTTTCAAGCGGTTCATCAGCATGGTATCTCGGAGCCATGCCTACCCCATCGGTAATAAAAAAAGCCTCTGCCATAGTAAAACCAACATGTATCCCTCTGGTACCATTGCTGATCGAGAAGATCTATAAAAAAAAGGTACAGGCACTTCTGGAAAAAAATATGATCACAAAGACAATAACGAAAATTCCTCTTCTTAAAAAGGTTGTATATAAAAAGGCCGGGAAAGCAATCCTCGATTTCTTTGGGGGGAAAGTAAGAATGATAGCGATTGGCGGGGCACCACTGGCATCCGAAGTCGAGAACTTTCTGAGAATATCAAAATTTCCTTATGTTATGGGATATGGATTGACAGAGACATCTCCATTACTTACGGGAGAAACAGTATCTGAAACGAGGCAGGGATCAAGTGGATATCCACTTGTGGATGTAGAGATAAAAATAGTAGACCCGGATCCGAAGACGGGAATCGGAGAAATATTTGCAAAGGGTCCAAATGTAATGAAAGGTTATTTCAAGAATGAGAGCATAACAAAGGAAGTTCTTACCGATGATGGTTGGTTCATAACCGGCGACAAAGGATATCTTGATAAAGACAATTATATTTATATAAGGGGCAGATCAAAGAATATGTTCCTCGGTGCCAACGGAGAGAACATCTATCCAGAAGTAATCGAAGAAAAACTTAATGAGATACTGATAGTTCAAGAGTCCCTTGCAATTGAGAACAAAGGTAATGTGGAGGCATTGATCTGTCTTGATCATGATATCCTCGCTCCCAAACTTGAAGGAAAATCTGAAAAAGAACAAAATAAAATAATAAGTGGAATACTGGAAAATATCAGGATTGAAGTTAATGAAAAACTTCCACCTTCCTCAAGGATAAAAAAAGCTTCTTATCAGAGCGAGGAATTTACAAAGACAGCAACGAAAAAAATAAAAAGGTTTTTGTACTATCATCCTGACACGGAATAATTTTTCTTATTTTCAATACATTTTGTTCTAAAAATGTATAATATTCGTTAAATGGGAATAATACTAGACAGATTCCAGAAGGAAGCTATAGCGCTTATCGGGGAAAAAAAATCGGTGATCGTATCCGCACCAACCGGTGCAGGAAAAACCCTTATAGCTGAATATATCATGGATAAATCGCTTAATTCAGGTGGCCGGGTGATCTATACATCTCCGGTCAAAGCTCTTTCCAATCAGAAGTTCAGAGATTTTTCAGCAAAATTTCCTGATAAAACAGGAATTGTTACAGGAGATGTTTCGATCAATCCCGATGCCTCTTTACTGATAATGACAACCGAGATCCTGCGGAACAGACTGTTCTCTGATAATTCTTCATTTGATTATTCATGGGTTATATTTGACGAGATACATTATATTGATGATCCTGAACGGGGAACAGTTTGGGAAGAATCTTTAATGTTTCTGCCGGAGGGCATAAAATTCCTTGGTCTATCCGCCACTCTTCCCAATATTGACGAATTCGCTTCATGGATAGGCAAGATCAGAAGTGAGGATATCGCAGTTGTAAAGGAGGACAAAAGACCTGTTCCGCTAAAATTTTATTTTGTTTCGGGAAGAAAAGTATTCAAAAATCCCTCCATGATAAAAAATAGAGAATATAGATCCAATATCGGTTATCACGGAGATCGGAAAAGGAAAAAATTCCCGAGTGATAACGAAGTTATAAATCTTATATCAGATCTCAGAGCAAGAGATCGTCTTCCCGGGATATATTTTACGATGAACAGAAAAAGAACAGTTTCATTAGCTGAATCGCTCTCTTCATTTGAACTCCTTGAAACAGAGGATAAAAAAAAAATAAACAAAATAATTGAAAACTTATTGAAAAAATACGGGAGTGTCGATAATCAGGGTTTTGATAGTATTATTCCCCTGTTAAAAAAAGGTATTGCCTTCCACCATGCGGGAATGCTCCCTACTGCCAAAGAACTGGTTGAGAAACTCTTCACCTCCGGTCTTATAAGGATAATATTTGCAACAGCAACTTTCTCTCTCGGGATCAACATGCCGGCAAGAAGTGTGATTATCGATGAATTAAAAAAAAGAACCGGATATGTATTCAGGATCATCCCCAAAAGAGATTTTTTTCAAATGGGAGGACGAGCCGGGAGAAGAGGAATTGACAAAGAAGGATATGTGTACAGCTTCACAAATTCATCTATCCGGCCTCATTCAATTAATTCACTGTTGTCAGGGCCATCCGAACCTGTTTCCAGTAGTTTTGATCTTTCATATGCCGGTATTCTGAATCTTTATGAAAGATATGGAGAAAATATTTATTCGGTCTATTACAGATCATTTAAATATTATCTTGAAAAAAAAGATATTAAGAGTGTGAAAAGATCCGGACTCAGAAAAAAAGTCAAAGTACTAAAAGAACTAAATTATATTAATTCCGGTGAAGTCACAGCTTCCGGAAGATTTGCCCGGGAGATCCATGGATATGAACTCCCGCTCGGTGAAGTGTTTAAAATTGATCTTATCAATAAGCTTTACCCGAAAGATCTGGTATATATAGCACTCGCTCTGGTATATGAACCGAAACGGGGGGAGAAGATCATCCCCGAACATGGAAGATCAAAATATCTTTATAAGCTGACAAAACCTTTGATTTCCGGTATACACAGATATGAAAAGTTAAACAACATAATCAATTTAAGTCCTGAGTTTAACTTTAATCTCTCTTTTGCCGCTGAAATATGGATGAAGGAAGAACCATTCTTCTGGTGCGTATACAATGCGGGAATAGACGAGGGAGACCTTGTCAGATATTTCAGGATGTCAATACAAATATTAAGGGAATTGCTTAATACAGG
The DNA here is from genome assembly GCA_964400545.1 of uncultured Clostridia bacterium. Taxonomy (GTDB): domain Bacteria; phylum Acidobacteriota; class Aminicenantia; order UBA2199; family UBA2199; genus UBA647. The sequence continues at coordinate 3,509 of CAYNUG010000150.1, forward strand.
CCTGACCCTGACCCCGAGATCAAAAACAGAAAAGGCAATATCTCTGATGAACAGGGACATTATAGATGCAGAAAGAGAATTGAGAGGAAGAAATGTTAGAGATCAGAGATTTGAAGAGCTGGTTTGAAAAAGAATTCATATAATTAACACAAACACATTCATGTCATTTTGAAAAAATACTCTTGAATATCCGGAAAAAGAAAACAAAGTTACCTGGGAAATATTTTCCGAACAATCGTACAGGTTCATGAATAAATCTGTATAGCCACTCAAGGCCTGATCTGCTTATCCATTCGGGACATCTCTTCTGAACCCCGGCTAAATAATTAGAGAACGCACCGCAGGTCACGATTAGTTTCACATTTAATTCTTTTTGATTATCAGCAACCCATTTTTCCTGTTTAGGCATCCCCATCCCTACAAGCAGGACATCAGTTCCTGAAGAATTAATACTTTCAATTATTTTCCGGTTTTCCACTCCGGCAATATCAAAAAATCCATGATGAGATCCGGAGATACTCAATTTGGGATAAATTTTTTTAATTCTCTCTTCCGATCTGGCTATTACATCCTGTGTGTTCCCGAGAAAATAGATCGAAGCCCCTTTTTCTTCAATTAATTTCAACAGGATCCATCCCCAATCCGTTAATGCTATTCTCTCACTTATTCTTCTCCCAAGAATACGGGAAGCCCATAGTACTCCCGTTCCATCACAAAGGACCACATCCGCCCTGTTATATTGTTCCTTCATCCAATTGTATTTTAGCGCTAGGTTTATTCCATATATATTTGAATAAAGGATCACTCTTTTCCGGTTATCAGCAAGCCATTCTCTCACTCTGTGGTTAAGTTCCGGCAGAGAGATCGAAGTAACTTTAATTCCTAATATTTCATTTCTATCCATAAAGGGGTAATGGATATGTTATCAATAAATATACAAAAAAGCGATGATTATTCAGGATTTAATTATTTTCCATCCATTCTTAAATTGTTAAGCCATCTCCGTTGATATCTATTGACAAAGGTATCATTTTATCCAATACTATCCGGGATTAAATATAGGGAATAAGTAAAATGAAAAACAGGAAAATTATAGAAAATATACTGGAAAAGAAAATAATGGTTCTTGACGGAGCAATGGGAACAATGATCCAGAGTTTCCATCTCGATGAGAACGATTTCAGAGGCAAAAGGTTCAAATCCGTTCCTATCCCGCAGAAAGGGAATAATGACATCCTCTCATTAACAAGGCCCGATATCATTTCATCAATACACAATGATTACCTTGAAGCAGGTGCAGATATAATCGAA
>CAYNUG010000151.1:0-4809 GCA_964400545.1 uncultured Clostridia bacterium
GACCCTTGGAATAAAGTTTATTCCGTTCGCTGAGATCTCTATTTCAGGAAGGTTATCTTTGTTATCCAAAAACTATCCGGGAATTTTTGTTATGGATGAAGAGGGGATAGTTGAAGAACCGAAGATAGATAGAAAAGATACGACTACCCAGTTCAATCTCTCTGTCTCAAAAAAGTTTTTGAAAACCAATATTTTTCTTAACATGACATTTAGAGATAACAGATCCCTTGATTCGTTCTTTGACTATGGGATGTTGACACTTTCAGCCGGTATCAGGTACTATTTTTAAAATGAAAGAAAAGTTGATCACATTGCTGATCTTGTTTTTTGTCCTTGCAGGAGTTTCATACCCGGGAAAGGATAAGATCAAATATTACAGATTGGATAAAATAATATCTGTATCCGGAAAAGTAACAAAGATAATGATGGAAAATAGTTATACGGGCAACAGATTTATAATATTTGAATTAAAAGAAACAAAGAGCAAAAAACTTTTTTATATAGAGGTCTCGCCTAAATGGTTCTTCGAGCTGGATATAGGAGTCGGGAGTGTTTTAGATGTCAAAGGATCTCTTAATACTATGAAGAAAAAGAACCTTATTCTTACCCAGTCAATGATCTTTGAAGGTGAGGTCTATAATTTCAGAGATAAATTAGGTTTCCCTCTCTGGCGTGGTAAAAGTCATGCTCCGGTCAAGAATAAGTGGAAAGGGGAAATGAGAAGAAAAGGGAAACGTTGAAAAAAAGAAGAGGATTTTTCTTTTTACTTATCATTTCTTTCGTAATAATCGTGATAATTACCGTTTCCCTGAATACAATAAACCGTTCAAGAATAAACACTGAGTTCAAAGAACTGTCTGTTGCCAGCGGCAAAGTTATAAAGGGACTCATTGAGATATCGGGTTATCATCTTCTGGAACAGGGTGAGAATGCCTTGAAAGAATTTCTTGATCGCCTTTTTACTAATCGGTCGGTTTTTTACATAGGATTGAAACAGAATGATGAACTTGTATATCTCCTCTCGAGGTATGAAGGATATTTTCCTGTAGTCCGATCAAAAGACCAGATCAGGTTTATCTCTTCTCCAATTGGGATGATCTTTGAAGTAAGGGGGGATTTCAAGCTTTCTTCCTCCGAAAAATATTCACTATTTTTAGGTTTTAATTATAATTTTCTGAATTCCTTCGAGAAGAGTTCAGGAAATTATTTTCTTTTCATTATCGGAACTATACTGATCATTATGTTAGTGATCGTATTCATAGTGTTAAAATATGATAAGATATTGTACCGGAAGAATTTGCAGTATGTTGCAGAAATTGAAGAGAAAGAGAGGTTAAAGGACCTTTCACTTCTAACTTCTGAAATCGCTCATGAAATAAAAAATCCCCTTAATTCCATATACTTATCCTTTAATTCACTGGATCATTATTTTGATAAATCAGAAGAAGCTGTTTTTTACAAAAACGCAATAAGGTCTGAGATCAAAAGAATTTCAGATATAATAAATTCTTACTCTGGTTTGTCAAAGGAAATAGTGGTTAATTATTCCTCTGTCAATATTGGTGAAATGATCGAACAATTCAGAGTTCTTAAAGATACTGAAATGAAACAGTCAGGGATCAATTTTGAGGTTTCTTCGGATGTGAAGGATTTTGTCACAGACAGGGATCTTTTATTACAGATATTGTTAAATCTGGTAAACAATGCTGTGGAAGCTGATGCCGGATCAATAAGTGTCTCTTTTTCAGAGAATAAGAATATCCTTGATCTGACTGTCAGGGATGATGGCAAAGGGATCGACCCGGAGAAGATTGATCTGATATTCAAACCTTATGAGTCATCAAAGATCAAGGGAATGGGACTGGGGCTTCACATTGTATTAAAAAGTATCAGGGCTCTCAATGGTAATATAGAAATATTGTCGGGGGAAAAAGGTGACAAAAGATTTAAAGTTTCCCTGCCTGAAGGAAAATTAAAATGAAACGTAAACCAGAAATAATGGTAATTGAGGATGAAAAACTTGCCGGAAGAGCGATTAGCGATAATTTAAAGAAAAGGGGTTTTTCTGCTGTTCATTTCGAGACGGGAGAAGAAGGTCTCGTCCATTTCAGCGAGAATCCGATAGATATAATTATTCTGGATTATAAACTTCCCGGAATTGACGGTGAAGAATTCTACAGAAAGGTTCTGGAAAAGCAACCTGATGTTCCCGTGATCTTTATGACGGCTTACAGTTCAATTGAAAAAGCGGTTAAGCTTTTAAAAATGGGTGCTTACAGTTACCTTACAAAACCGGTTGAGATCGATGAACTTAATCATAATATAGATAATATACTTGAGAAAATAGAATTACTTGAAGAGAATGTGAGCCTCAGAGAAAGGATCAGAGAGAATGTCTCTATTGAGAATTATATATTTGATTCGGAGAAAATGAGGGAGGTCATAGGTTTGACAAACCGTGTCTCTGATTCTGAAGCGAGTGTTCTTCTTACCGGTGAAAGTGGAACAGGCAAAGAAGTGATAGCTAATTTACTCCATCACGGATCGAAAAGGAAGAATAAAAAATTTGTAAAAGTAAATATTGCGGCACTCCCGGAGACTCTGATCGAAGCTGAGCTTTTCGGAGCAGTAAAAGGAGCATATACAGGATCAATAGATAACCGGATCGGGAAATTTGAAGAAGCTGATGGTGGAAGTATTTTTCTGGATGAAATAGGAGATCTGTCGGTAGACCTTCAGGCAAAACTTCTTCGTACTATCCAGGAAAAAGAGATAACTAAACTTGGATCCAACAAGGTAATGAGAATAGATGTAAGGCTTATTACTGCGACTAACAAAGATCTGAAAAAAATGATCGATGACGGACAGTTCAGAGAGGATCTTTATTTCAGGTTAAATGTGATCAATATAGATCTCCCCCCGTTAAGGGAACGGAGAGAGGATATCCCGGGATTGATAGATCTTTTTATTAAAAAGTACTCCGCCAGGGAAGGGAAGGATATCAGCTCAATATCATCTGATTCTCTTTCGGTTCTCAAAAAATATGATTACAGAGGGAACATAAGGGAACTTGAGAATATAATAGAACGGGGAGTTGTTCTTGCGAGAGAGGGTGTGCTCACAATGAAAGATTTACCTGTATATATCAACTCAGACGATGACTCCGGATTTGATATGGGCGATCTGGATAGTTCATTGTCGCTATCTGAAAAATTGAATATTGTTGAAAAAAGGATCATAGTCAGATCACTGAAAAAAAATAATTTTAATCAGACAAGAACCGCGGAAGAATTAAAGATCTCTGAGTCAGGGCTAAGATATAAATTGAAAAGCCTGGGAATTGAGAAAAATTAAATTCAATCTATTTCCTGAATGGTTCAGGAGTAATCTGCACCATTTTGTATTCATAGTTTCAATTCTCTCTCTGGCAATGCTGGTGACATGGTGGTCGTTTTTTATTTACAGGTCGATTGAAGACCGGACCGTTCAGCAGAGGACAATTTTGAAGCATGAACTTGGAAACATATTTCACAGAATGATCGATGACAAGGAGATTCCCGTTGTCCCCGGGAAAATAGAAATGGATCATAGATTTGAGATCGTGAGATCAGAGCCGGGCAAAGGATCAATATATTCTGCAATACCGGGAAGCAGTCCGACCCTCTATTTGTCGGTCGGTGAATATATTACCGAAGGAATCGAGAAAGATCAAAGAAGAAAAAAAATAATGGTTTTCGGGGAATCCGGGTTGCTTGCTTTTGTAGTATTGATAAGCATAATATTTCTTTTTAAATTTATACGCCTTGGAAAAAGATCTACAAAAGAGATGGAAGAATTCTGGGGAAGGATTTCACATGAGATAAGAACCCCCATAACAGGATTAAAATCATTTCTGGAGAGTTTAAGGGATGGATCTATTAGTAAAGAAAAACTTCCTGATTTTGTTGAACTTGCACTCAAGCAGATCGAAAAGCAGGAACGATTGGCAGAGAATGTTCTTACCGGATCATCATTTAAAAGTAGTATAAATCTGAATATCGAAGAATTTGATCTTATCGGTTATCTCAACTCTTATTTTAGTGAGCATTCAGTTTCCCTTGCTGATGGAAAGCTGATATATGATTTTCCGGAAAATAAAAACCATATTGTTCTTGGTGATCTGTATGCACTTGAAGTTATACTTGATAATATTATTGATAATGCGGGGAAGTATGCTTCGCCTGGTTTGAAATTAGTAGTTGAAACAGAGATATCAGGTAAGTATGCAGAGATATTGCTGACTGATAACGGGCCCGGGTTTAAAGCATCCTGTTCTGAAAGAATATTCAGTGCTTTTAAGTATCTGAGAAATGAATTACCTGAGACATCACATGGGACAGGTATGGGGCTTTATATATCCCGTAAACTGGCAAGACAGATGGGTGGCGATATCATTGCGTCGAGTGAAGGTGAAGGGAGAGGGGCAACATTCAAAGTGTATCTGCCACTGGGTAAATAATATGGATCACAGGATAGCTATAATAGAGGATGATGAGCTTATCTCAAGTATGGTCGCTCTTAATCTGGAAAAATCAGGTTGTAAGGTTTCAGTTTATTCAGATGGAGAGGGATTTCTCGCTGAAGTGAGAGTAAATAGCTTTGATCTGCTTGTCCTGGATATAATGCTTCCCGGGATTTCAGGGATCGATCTGCTAAAAAAAATCAGGGACAATAATATGAACATCCCTGTCCTGATGATGACAGCCAAGACCGACCTCCAGAGTAAAATCAGCAGTCTGAACATTGGTGCTGATGATTATATTCAGAAAC
>CAYNUG010000152.1:0-4801 GCA_964400545.1 uncultured Clostridia bacterium
TTTCATTTTTCTTGATCCGGAATAGTTTTCTGCAATAACTGTTTTTCCTCCTGCCGATCTTATTCTTATCCCCCCTTTTCCTTCATTGCCCCACGAAACAGGGAGCTTTAAAGGTTTATTGTGATAAAAATTAGTATTTAAAGGACGTTCATAATTTTCATCCCGAAGAACATATTGAAGTCCCTTGTTGATGTTGCCGAGCCACACTCCTTCCTGATGAAAACCCACATCCCACTTCCATGAAAACGATTTCGGCCTCTGCCCCCCCTTTTTTCCCAATCCCACCATATATTTTGAAGCATCGTATTTCATTGGTATCTTCAGGATAATATCTGAAACATCAACATCATGTCGGGCTGTCAATTTCAACTTGTAATTTAGCATCCCATCATATTCGAGGATTCCATCAGTATTTAAAACGAAGCTATCAGATCTGTTTTTTACGCTCCAATGAGCCTCGCTTTTAAAATTCTGTTTTATTCTGAACGAATCAGATCCCCATTCTTCAGATCTGCAATTTTTTCTCTTTACTTCAAATGAGACAGGTCCAGATAACACCTGTTGGGATTTACTGCTTAACGATGTCATTTTTTCAGAAAAATAAGACCCTATCATATCCGGGAGTCCGTTTCGGCCTATCTTAATGCTTCTTCCCAGAATTGCCAGGGACTTCCCTTTAATGATCACCGGAGAGAACGGTTTTACTATGAAATCCTTGTCATCTCCGAGTCGGGAGTTGAGCCAACGCAACCGTGACATATTTTCCGGAGAATTATCTCCATGATTGTTTATTGTTTCAGATACAATATTCAATTCGACAACAACAACCTCTGAAGAAAACCCTTCCGGTGTAATAACCACCTTTCCATTATATTTTCCGGGTGTCAGATTGGAAGGGACATCAATCCCGAACCATAGCGACTGAATAGAACTTTTTTCTATTTTTAGATTTTTTGCAAAAAACTTACCATTGAGATCAACACCGGAAGTATTGAAACATTCAAGCCCTGTTTCCTTTATCTCCTCTCCCGTATCCGATCTTAATCCCTTAAATTCAACTTTCACATCGGACAGCTCATGATCAGGAGAATAAACTCCAACCTGGAACGTAAAGAACTCTCCTCTTTTTACATTTTCGCTAATACCATTTAAATACTTTCTCTTCACCCAATGGAGAGGCAGATACTTGCTCATCTTTATCGGGTTTTCCCTGAATTCGGGAAAAAGATAAAATTTATGCGGATTAGATCTTAAAAAATTCTCAACTTCTTTTTGCCCGGCAATGATTTCCATTGGAAAAAATGAATTGAACCTATCAATGGATTGAGCGGCTACGACTTCTACTTCAGGAAAATTCTTTAAATTGGACTCATCTATATTTCCATACTTACCGAGCCACTCCCGATCAGCTGTATCAATACGGGGTAGATATTTTACTTTCGGATAATAACCTCCTGTAGATTCATAGGGAAGATAATAAAGAAAATAAGTGCTTGAAGATCTATCCGGCTTAAATAACAGATCGCCGTATTCATTATCGATATCAACCACAAAAATATTGTTTATTTCATTCCCGGATTTTGCATTAACAATAACGATCCCTTTTGAGGCCGGGTCTTCATCTGCTCTTCGCCAATGGATTCGCGCCCGAACAACATCACTAACCTCATTGACCTTAAGAACAAATCTGTGGTTCCCGAAAGTCCGGAAAGGTTTTCCATAATCAGGATGAAGCCAGTTACCTGACTCATACCTGATCCCATCAACAATATTCGGGATAGATTTATCTGTTGATCCCAGGAGTTTGAAATCTCCACTATTTATTCTAATACTGAATAAAACAACTAAAAATATAAAACCTGTAAGGTTAAAAGTTTTTTTCATATTTCCTTCTTGTTATTTATTAATTTTACTTAAGATCATAAAAAGGCTTCTTAAAAGGTTCAATTTTTTGTTTTCAGAAACCCCCTCCGTTTTCAACTTATATTCTTTATCATTTACGATACTGTCCTTTATCCATTTAAAGTATAAATTTTCCGGATTTTTCCTGATCGCAGATTCGATCATCTTTACAGCTATATTTTTTTTTCCGAATTTCTTCAGAACAATTGCCTGGATATATAAATCAGGATCTTCATTCCGATACGGGGGAGTGGAGTGATCCATGACCTTCAGGTAGTATTTGTTTGCCATATCACGATTATCATATTTTTCATATCCTAATGCTATTATAAAATTGCTAAGCCTCTCATCAACATCATAGCTTTTACCCACACCAAGATTAACCGGCCAGAGTTTTGCTTTTTTTGCAAATGCAATTGCATTCAAATAATCATTTTTTTTCAATCCCTCAAATGAAGCTCTGATACATGCCTCATGATAGATCTTCCGCCCCTCTGTTGCCCCTTCGTAAGGCAACACAGTATACTTTTCCAGAAATTTGCTGCATTCATCATACTTTTTCAAGCCCATTAGAATTTTGGCATACAATAATCCCAACTCGGATTTTTCCGGAAAATCTTTTATGCTTTTTTCTGCATACTTTTCTGCTTTTTCAAAATTTCCTTTCTCAACAGAATGCTTTATCCTTGCAAGAATGACAGTCAGGGCGGAACTGTCTAATTCAACGGCTCTTTTTATTGCCCTGTCCTTTATCTTCATGTCATTTTTAAATAGTTTCATTTTAGCAAGGTAAAATGGAGGGAAATCAGGATCTTCTCCACATTTATTAAATAATTCTCTGGCCCGGACTTTCAGACCTTTGTTCCAGTATATCAATCCCAGATAATACTTTAGTTTCCAGTGCCCATTCATTTTGATAAAATACTCAATGATCTTTGCACTCTCCTCCCGATGAGGAAATATAAGGTATGGAGATAAAGAGAGGGATTTATCCAGAAATTTCTTCCTGTTCTTCTCGTCAAGATAACTATGCCATAAATATACAATGGGATGTTCCGGCGCCATGGATAAAACTCTAATTGCCTCTTTTGTACATCCGAGATCATAATAGAAAATAGCAAGATCAAGAAAGGATTCAGATGGTAATTCATTTGAAATCTTATTTTTAAAAAATAACGGCTCAACACTTTCCCGGAGTAACCTTTCAAAATCAACAAAATGATTAGTCTGATCCAAACCATATATCCTTTCTAAAATTTTCCCGGCTTCTCGTTTATCACTTTGTTTCCTGTGAATAACCGCAAGGATTTCAAGCGCATTTATGTTTGCCGCATTAAAAACCAATGCCTTTTCCGCATATTTCAACGCCGAACCAAGATCTCCCTCTTTTATAAATATTTTTGCAAGCTCAGTGTAAGAAGCAGACCGGAACTTAATCGACTGGCTTGCAATTGAAAATCCGTTTTTAGCATAAGAACTTTTATTCAATTTACTATTTGCAAGCCCGAAAATATAATTTCCCAATGGATCATAAGTATCAATCGACAAAGACCTTATTGAAAATTTCAAAGCAGCTTTATAATTCATACTTCTCAGATATCCAAGAGCTATACGGTTCAGCGATGGCAAAAAAGTGCTCTCTTTCTCTATACTTTTAAAGTAGATCTCCTTAGCTTCTGAGTACTTCCTCTGTTTTTCCAATTCAAGAGCTTTAACATACAGCCCATATGCCGATCCCCAATTAATGTCCAAATATGGCTTAACAGGACGATCAACCACAAGATTCTCTTTTGCTGAAGAATAATTCAGCAAATTATCTCCGATCTCAACAGAAAAATCCTTCCCTTTTTCAAGCTTAAATGATCTTTTATAAAGCTTAAGAGGAAAAAGTCTCAGTTTTTCATATACGATCATCTCTCCATCAGAGATCACTTTCAGGTCTGCATTGATATTCTGAAGAGCACTGATCAATAACTCAACCCTATTTCCTATTCTTAACTTTTTTAACACTGCATATTCAGATGCAGCATCCATACCTTTTGTCCCTTTCAGGGGGAACCAGGACTCTCTCATTATATCTGAATCATAAGATAGGAACTCTCTGTGTTTAAAAGGTGAAAATGTGCTCTCCGCAGAAGCCTGATTGAATAATTTTCCCGACTGAAACTCTACATACTGCCCGTCAGTATCCGTTAACAAACTCTCCCATATCATTCCCTGATCCGACAAACCCCATATCCAGATCTTTTTTCCCGGCTTTTCATCATAATCCGCTATGTGACCAAAACCAAAATCATCATCATGCCAATACCCGCCCATAAAATTCGAATAGGAATTAAGGACATGATAAGATTTGTAGATCCCGAAATTATTATTCTTGTAGAACGAAACATCAATATCGTTAAGAAAAGGCCAGTTTCCGTATTCACCCCTGTGTCCAATCCATTTATTTCCGGGATAAACAAACTCAAGATCACCATCAGCTTTAGCCGCAGCATTCATCCAGTGATAATATGTGACCGGCAATGACGTTTTATTAAACCATGACGAGACAGTTTGAAAATATGCTTTATCTGCATGAAGAATAATATTTACATTCCATTTTGTTCCGGAAGGGAGGTCTATCGCCCCTACTGAACACGAAACGCTACCGTCAGGTCTTTTATCAAGAGAATAATCTACAGGGGTAGCACATGTGGGAATATGTCCGATATCACCAAAATTGTATTCCATCCCTCCCGAAGTCCAAGCACCTCTCATTCCGATATCTCTAAACTTTACAGTATTATTAAAATATAAAAATTCTTTACCGGTTGATTTTTCAATTGCGCCCCAGATCTTCCCTCCAATATCAGGACAAACATAGACCTTTATATAGTCATTTTCAAGAACAACCATA
>CAYNUG010000153.1:0-4726 GCA_964400545.1 uncultured Clostridia bacterium
ATCGTTGAGATAAAAAAAATGATCGGATATCTTCCTGAATCAGCTCCAATTTACTGGGATATGTTTGTTTATGATTATTTGAATTATATTGCTGATATAAGAAAAGTAGACAGCAAAAAGAAACTTTCTCACATTAAAGAATTGGCTGAAATATGCAGCCTTAATAACGTGATGCATAAAACAATTGATGAACTCTCTAAAGGATACAGGCAGAGGGTGGGTATTGCTCATGCCCTTATGGGAGATCCCGACATTCTGGTTCTGGATGAGCCGACATCAGGACTTGATCCGAATCAGATTGTGGAAACAAGAGAAATAATAAAAAGAATCGGGAAAGAGAAGACGATAATTTTCTCAACTCATATTCTCAGTGAAGCTGAAGCTACTTGCGACAGAGTGGTCATAATGAACAATGGTGAAATCGCCGCTGATGATACTATAGATAATCTTAGAGAATTGACTTCTGAAGATACTTTCGAAAATATTTTCAGAAAGATCACAAGGGGGAACTGATAATGGAAAATATAAAACATATTTTTAAAAAGGAATTTAAAAGTTACTTCGTAACTCCCATTGCGTATATAGTGATATCGCTTTTTTTACTTATTATCGGCTGGTTGTTCTTTTCAACTTTCTTTCTAAACCGTCAGGCCAACATGATGCGTTTTTTCTCACTTCTTCCTATAACATTCGCATTTATCATTCCTGCAATTACAATGCGCCTTTTTTCGGAAGAATTGAATTTGGGAACTTATGAAATATTGCTGACCCTTCCGGTTAAATTCAGAGATATTATACTTGGTAAGTTCTTAGCTTCCATTTTATTTATTGTGGTAATGCTTTTTCCAACACTCCTGTATGCGATATCGGTATCTTTCCTGGGAAAACTTGATTGGGGTCCTGTTGTGGGAGGTTATCTTGGAGGAATTCTTCTTGGTGCTACTTTCAGTGCAATAGGAATTTTTGCTTCGTCTCTTACCAGGAATCAGGTAATCGCATTTATAACCGGCATGACTATTTGCTTCTCTTTAACTCTGTTAACTGATTTTCTTCTCTATTTCCTCCCCAACACTCTTATCGGCTTTTTTCAGTATTTCAGTGCAAATTTTCATTTCCAGAACATATCCAAGGGGCTTATAGACAGCAGGGATATTTTATACTTTATCACTGTATCTTTTATCGCTCTATATGGGGCGAATCTGGTTATGAAAGAGAAGAAATAGGAGAATAAAAATGAATGAAAATAGAAATATATATTTCAAATTCGCAATGTATCTGTTAATGCTTTTATTATTGAATGTTGCTGCCGGAAGTTTGTTCTTCAGAATAGATCTGACATCAGAGGGATTGTATTCGCTATCCGATGCCTCGAAAGATTCGGTCGCTTCATTGACCGAGCCGCTTACAATCAATGTGTTCTTTTCAAAAAATCTCCCGTCACCATATAACAATGTGGAGAGATATCTTCATGATATCCTGGAGGAGTACGAACTTTATTCAAAAAACAATCTCAGTTTTCGATTCTTGGATGTCAATGCTAATGAGGGAGATCTCAGTGAAAAGGCAGAAGAAAACAGAAAGATCGCTAACAGCTATGGCATTTATCCCGTAAATGTTCAAAAGATCGAACAGGATGAAGCTAAGGTCCAGAAGGCATACATGGGGATGGTCTTTATTCACGGTGATATAGTTGAAAAGATCCCTGCGATAATATCAACAGAAGATCTGGAATATAAAATAACTACAACGATACAGAAAATGAGTAATAAGATATCTGTCTTATTAGGGCTGAAAGATAATATCAGCCTTTACTTTCTGAAATCAACTTCTTTGTCATCGATTGCTCCCCTGATAAAATTGAAAGATCTGGATAAAATAGAAGGAAGAGTTAATGCGATCTTTGAGAAAATAAAAAACAAAGTATACGGAAAACTTGAATTAAAGTCTCTCGATCCGTCTTCCGAAAATGTTTCTGATGAAGTATTAAAAAGATTTGGACATTTAGGTATAGAATGGCCGGATGTTAAAAGTAGTGAAGGAATTCCTGTAAAAGCAGGTAAAGGAGTTATTGCATTGGAACTTTATTACAACGGCAAATCAGTTCAAAAAAATCTTTTAACAAAAAAATTGAGTTTAACTAATAGAGGTATCGAAGAAGAGTATTTACTTATAGGAGATAAGGAAATTGAAAGCTTTATTAGTGATAATATAGACAAGGTTATTAATATAAATGAGGATATCGGATATCTGACATCTAATGGTACTTTATCAATATCTGCGAAAGTACAACCTCAAATGCAAATGTTTCAACAGCAGCCTCAATCAGAAATATCCAACTTCAAATCACTTGTGAATAAAGACTATTCACTTAAAGAGGTTAGTCTTAAAGAAGGAAGAGAGATTCCTGACAGTATAGATACACTTATAATTGCAGGACCTACACAGAATTTTTCAAACTGGGAATTGTTCCAGATCGATCAATTTCTTATGAAAGGAGGGTCCATGGCAATACTTATGGATACCTTCAAAGAGATCCGCCAGCAGAATTCAGGGATGTACGGATACAGGCAGCCTGTTTATATGCCACTCAATATCGGTATAGGGAAGCTTTTATCACATTATGGGATTAATCTTAAAAGGACATATCTTCTGGATGAAAGTTGCTATATAAACAGAGATCGGAATAATAATGAAATGCCCATATATTTTGCACCTGTTATTAAAAATGAGAATATTAATCATGAATTCGGATTTCTGAAAAATATAAAACAGCTGGTTGCCATCAAGGTTTCTCCCATACAGATAGATAAAAAAGAGGGGATCAAATACTCAAGGGTCTTTTCATCCTCGGACAAAGCGTGGGAAATGAAAGGCAAGATCAGCCTGGTGCCCATGATGATAAACCCACCAGCTTCCGATGAAGATAAATCACAATTCGATCTTGCATATTTGGCTGAAGGAAAATTTAAAAGCTATTTTGCTGATAAAGATATTCCCGCACCTCCATTAAAAGATGATAATAAAGAGAAAAAAAATGGAAAAGAAAAGACCGATAAAGAGATAAAGAATAAATTTGTCAGTGCGAGAGATATAGTAACAGAAAGTAAAACAGCGAGATTATTCGTAATGGGGTCTTCAGAAATTATAAAAAACAATCTTGTTGATGAGAATGGGCTTTCTCCTAATGCCACTTTTATTCTTAATACGATTGATTTTCTTAACGGGAGAGAAAAGATTGCGGAGATGAGAGGGAAAAAGCAAAGGTTCAATCCTGTATCAGACACAAAACCATTAACAAGAACGTTTGTAAAGATCCTAAATATTGCAGGACTACCTCTTGCATTTATTATATTCGGAATAATCGTATGGATAAAAAGGAATAGCAGAAGAAAAAGAATCTTTTCAATTTTTAATTCCGTTGATAAGTAAGGAGAGAAAAATGAGCAAAAGAAACAAAAATCTTGAATATATAATTGTAGGTGCGGTTATTTTATTATCAATTATCTATATAGTATTTAAAAAAACAGACAGTATCCACTATAAAATACCAGTTTTGAAAAATATTGATAAGGGATCAATATCAAAGATCGAAATGGACAGGGCAGGCAAACATATTGTTATAGAAAAGAAAAAAGGCGAATGGTTGGTAGGGGAGGGCGGATTTAAGACCGATCCTGAAAAGATAGAAAAAATAATAGATGCTGTTTCAACGCTGTCTTTAAGCACACTTGTGTCCAGATCAGGAAATTACTTTAAGTATGAACTTGATGATAACAGAAAAATAAAAGTTAAGGTCCTCGGAGGAAAAAATATTTTAAGGGAATTTGATACCGGAAAGATCGCTTCTACATACGATCACACCAACGTAAAATTCCCGGGGGATAAAAATATTTATCTTGCTAAAGGATCGATAAGAAATGAATTTGATAAAAGTGTTGATGACCTCAGAGATAAAAAAATTTTTGTACTGGAAAAGAACAACATTAAAGTGATAAAACTCATAATGGAAGGAAAGGAATATGTGTTAAACAAAACCATACTTCCGGTTTTAAATGAAAAAGAGAGTAAAGAAGATAAAGATAAGTCTCCTGCTGTGAAGATCGAATGGAAGCATGACAATGTTAAAGCTGATAATTCTAAAGTGAAAAATGTTATAAGTGTTGTGTCGGATCTTATATGTGATGGGTTTATTTATACGGAAAATGATCCGGAAGGAACTGAGTCATTATTTGAATTGACATTAACAGACGGTTCCACCAAAAATAAAATATCAATTTTGAAGTCTAAAAACAAGGATGATATTAAATATTCTGGAAGTACATCTCAATCGAAATATAAATTTTTTATAAAAAAATATAAAATTGATAACTTTCTTGATCCATTGAAAGAAATATTCGGGATAAAGAAGAAAGAAGAACAGAAATAGAATTACCAGCATTTTTCGGTTATGCATATGTGAAAAAAGTTGTTGCTTCCCCATAATTGCACAAGCATGAAACCAGAGTTTTCCGGTGGTTTTCCCACTCCCTTTCAGTCACAGTGAATCATGGATTTAGCCTGCTAACATAATGAAAAAGTAAAAATCTTTATCTTTAACGATTTCTTTGCAATACTCTTTTTGTTTTAATACTATTAAAGTAATAAAAAATAAGGAGGCTTTATTATGAAGGCAAAAGTTTGCAGAATGTTTTCCATTTTCACTATTTTCATTATTCTTTTGTTCCAA
>CAYNUG010000154.1:0-4677 GCA_964400545.1 uncultured Clostridia bacterium
CACCTTCAACTCCATTTTCCTTTCCTTGTTCTTTTCAGACGCAGACATCCGGGCTAATTCATCAGAATATCTGTTGGCAAAAGATATAATTGCTTCAGCAGAGATCTTCATTGCCTTTAACTCTTCAAGTTTATTAAAACTCTCATCATCATTTATGAAGTCTAAACTTTCCATCTCTTTCTCTATTTGTTCTATGAGCTCTTCTACTCCCATATCATATATTTTTTTCCCAAGAACCGTATGTCCCGGAGCTCTCTGTTCCAGGAACTCGGTAAACACACCTGCTTCGTAGGCATCCTGCCACTCACTAGGAAGATCGGCAAACATAATATCTCGAATACTCCTTTTCTCCCAGAAAGGAATGATCTCCTTCCGATACAGGTCTTTTAATTTTTCATCCACTTTAAAAGAGACCTTTGGACGAGCATCTATCATCTCCAGATCATTGACGGTATGAACACATATCTCAGGATATGTAGGTGTTGCTTTAGGCTCTGGTCCTCTTTCACCAACGATCAGTTCACCTCTGTTTATATGGAGATCTTTGTTTTCGAGAATATATTTAAAAGCAAGTGCCCGTTTTACCGGAACAGATCTTCCCCTGATATTATCAGAACTGTAAAATTCTGTTAAAAGTTTTGCCCTCTCACCCGACACTCTATTGATCGCATCTAAACTTTCTTCTCTTAATCTTCTGATCCTTTCATTCATCTTAACCTCCGATACTAATGTTAAAGCCGTAACTTTCAAATATCTCCCTGGCTTCATTGATCTTTTCCTTTCCGGGCGGAACAATATGCTTTGTTTTGAAAGGGAGACCCAGTTTTGCATATTTTGATAACCCCAACCTGTGATATGGCAACAGATCAATTCTGGAAATCCCACCGGTATCTCTCAAAAAGACGGCTGTTTCAACAAGGGATGAAATATTGTCATTATACCCGGGAATAAGAGGTATCCTTACAATAATATCTTTTCCCATCCCTGCAAGATATTTAAAATTCGATTGTATCTTCTTATTGTCCACTCCGGTAAACTCAATATGCTTTTTTTCATCCATGATCTTCAGATCATATAAAAAAAGGTCTGTTAGCGGAGCGACCTTCTTTATCCTTTCCAGGGAGGAATATCCGGTCGTATCTAAAGCAACATGAAAACCTGCCTTCTGACACAGCTCCAGAAGATCAAACAAGAATTCGAACTGATAAAGGGGTTCTCCACCTGAAAAAGTTACTCCTCCCCCAGATTCATCATAAAAGACAGAATCCTTTTCGATCTCCGCCATCACTTCTTCTGAAAACACTAATTTGTTCCCGTTCTCTGAGACCAGAGGCAACCTGCTTTCTGGATTATGGCACCATGAACAATTCAGAGGGCATCCCGACAGGAACACTGTTGTCCTTATTCCGGGCCCATCATGAATGGCAAATTTTTTTATGTCGAATATATATCCTTTCATATTAATTCATTTTTTTTAACAGAATCTTTTCCCAGAACAATATTCTACAAATGATATCAAAAATAATACACTAGTCAAACACATTTCTCTGCTCCGTCCCACTAATGTGTATTGAAATATTCTTTAATTTAAAATAGAATCTTAAATTGAATTTTTAATCTAATAAACAAAAAGAGGTGAAAATGTCGGAAGAAAAGAAAAAGAGTGTTTTCAAATCTGTTGCCAAAGAGCTTTCTCAACCCTTTATTGATCTTGCTCATACTTCAAGAGCTTTGTTCGGAGTTAATTTATCATACGTGCTGGAGGGAATAACATACTTCGGAGTTGTAGGACTCTTAGCTATTTTCTTTAATCAATATATCCACTTGACAGATGTCCAGGCCGGCCCGATGATCGGGTTTCTCACAGGAGGGATCACACTTGCCATGCTGATACTCGGGGCAACAGTTGACTGGATCGGGATCAGGAAAGCTTTTCTAAGCGCTTTGTTCTTTATGCTTGCAGGGAGAATACTGTTAACATTATCTCCTGTTCTGGGGAAACCCGGATTATGGAATTCTGCTCACTGGATAGCAATGGGTGGGCTGTTGGGGATCATAATAGGCTACGGAATTTATCAACCCGCAGCTTATGCAGCAGTGAAAAAACTGACAACACCAAAAACAGCAGCTATGGGATATGCCATGCTCTATGCTCTGATGAATCTGGGAGGATTTCTTCCGGGACTTATCTCTCCACCCGTGAGAAAAGGGTCAGGTATAACTGGAGTGTTCTGGGTATATGTTGCGTTAACAGGAGTAGGAATCTCAGTTGTCTGGTTCATCATTTCAAAAAAAGCAGTTAAAAAAGCACTCGACAACATTTCACTTGAAACAAAAGGGAAGATCGAAGAGGAAGAAGATGAACTGAAAGACATGTCCTTCAAGGAGAAAATGAGATTCTATCTTAAAAATTTCCCTCTACGGGACAGACGTTTTCTTTTCTTCATTTTCATACTCATTCCTGTTCAAACCCTTTTTGCTCACAACTGGCTCACTCTGCCTCTTTACACAAGCAGAGCATTCGATGGATTTGTATCAGATAATTTTGAATTCTTTGTAAACCTTAACCCGATACTTATCTTTATCCTTACTCCTATTGTTACTGCTCTTACAATAAAAAAAGACACGTACAATATGATGATAATCGGAACTTTTATAATGGCAGCCCCCACATTCATTCTTGCATTGGGCCCTAATTTTTATACTCTCATGGGATATTTGATAATAATGACGATCGGTGAAGCAATGTGGCAACCCAGGTTCCTTCAATGGGTAGCAGAGATAGCTCCAAAAAACATGACCGGAATATATATGGGTATCGGACAATTTCCATGGTTCCTGACCAAAGTTTTGACCAGTTTTTATTCCGGATGGTTCATCATGAAATATTGTCCGGGTGAGACACCTAAACCTGAATTGAATACTGAGTTCATGTGGCTTGTTTACGGATTTATCGCAATTTCATCATCAGTAGCACTTTTTCTTGCAAAGAAATGGATGAAGAAAGGATTTAAAACCAAAGCTGAATAAAAAAAAAGGGGATGTTGCCATCCCCTTTTAATAAATGTTTTAAAAATCTTTTTAGCCTCTTCCGCCTTTCTTCCTTTTTCTGTTATTATTTTGGGTTCCTGTCCCGTCACAGATCCCGGTTCCGAAATTCCCACCGAAATTGTTCAGGGTCTGAAAAGAATTGAACGAATTCAGGGCATTTGTCCTATTCCCTTTCCTCATTCTGTTCATTTTTCCATTCCCACTCCCATATCCTGTTCCATCCTGAGGTTTTACCCAGTCCGGATCGAGGTGGTTAGGAATCCCGTCACCATCATGATCTCTAAAATTATCATTGATACCGTCTCCATCTTCATCTACAAAAATGCAGGTTCCTGTTTTGTCCCCGGTTCCTGCTCCATTCCCGGCTGTTAAAGCCAGCACACCAACGACCATCAATGATAAGAATAATAGAAATAATTTCTTTGCCATTTACGACCTCCTTTATTGTCTAAATGTCTATTGCAAATAGGATGCCAACTTTCATAAAAAAGATCACAAATTGATTTCTCTTTTACAGGACTACATTTTCAGGCTTTTGCATTATAAACATGGATAAAGCACTGATCTGTATATAAGTAAATTTTTGTTAGATTCCGCAAAGTATTGCGAAGTCACCAGTCCTATATACAGAGTGTGACGAATATTTTTTTTGTTGACCTGATTAATTTGTTACTCTAAAATCTAATAGGGGAAATTTTATTATGAATGACAGGTCAAGGATAACCGGAGTTTTGATATTTCTCGTCACAATTATCCTGATCGATGTTTCAGGATTTATACTGATAGAAAAAGTTAGTATCCTGGATGCATTTTACATGACCTTTATCACAATAAGTACTGTCGGTTTTACAGAGGTGTTCCCCCTTTCCGGCCTTGGAAAACTTTTCACGATCTTTGTAATATTAAGCGGGCTAGGGACATTTATTTATTCAGTAGGCCTTATTGCTGAATATTCTGTGGAAGGGAGGTTGAGAAAGATCCTCGGGAGAAGAAAAATGAAGAGTATCTCAAATTTGAAGAATCATATTGTTATCGCAGGATTCGGGAAAATGGGAGAGACGGTAGCAAAAGCATTTCTGGAGGAAAAAAAGGAGTTTATCATAATAGAAAACAATAAAGAGAGATTCTCAACGGGGGAAGAACTCGGCTATAAGATTCTCCTTATAGATGCAACCATCGAAGAGTCATTAATTCTGGCAGGAATAGAAAAGGCAAAAGTATATATTTCAATGCTTTCAGGAGATGCAGATAATGTTTTTACCATAATGAGTGCAAAAGAACTGAACCCCGACATTCATATAATTGCAAGAGGGCAGGATAAGAAAAATGAGAATAAGCTTTACAGAGCAGGAGCTGATATTGTTATCTCACCGGTAACACTTGCTTCAAACAGGATTATCAATACAACCCTGAAACCAAACGTTGTTAATCTTATCGATCTTGTAACACAAACAGGCGAGATCCCCCTGTCAGTTGAGGAGATAACGATCTCTGAAAATTCACCCTTAAAAGACAAATTAATAAAAGAGTCCGGCCTGAGAGAAAAAACAGAAGCGATGGTAGTGGGTATAAAGAGAGGAGAAAAAATGCACTTTAACCCTTCCCCCTCAATGAAAATACTTGAAA
>CAYNUG010000155.1:0-4656 GCA_964400545.1 uncultured Clostridia bacterium
ATAAAGCATATTCGGAGAACGGAATAATGCCCAACCGACAACTACAACAGTGAATGCATATAAAACCCTCATAGGTTTCCAGACCCTTTTCTTCATAAACTTTCCCAGTTTCCAATGCTCAATAATCAAAAACAAGCCGTGAAACATTCCCCATACAACAAAAGTCCACTCCGCTCCATGCCAGATACCACAGATTAACATGGTCATAAATGATGCGGTAAAATATGCATAAGTCTCGATTTTTATTCCGAACTTATAATCCGACTTGACATTCCTCATAACTTTATATGCCAAAGGAAGAAAAATATAAGCTTGTAGCCAGTTAGACAATGTTATATGCCATCTCTTCCAGAAATCTTTTATTGAAGTTGCAATGTACGGATAATTAAAATTTTCAGGAAGGTTATAACCGAGCATTTTTCCGATCCCTATTGCCATATCGGTATAACCGGAAAAGTCCATATATATCTGAATAGTAAAAGTCAGAACTCCAATCCAGGCTAACCCGAAAGTGAGATTCTCCGACGGTATCATAAATATGCTGTTGACACATTTTGAAAGGACATCGGCAATCAAGACTTTTTTTCCGAACCCGTAAACAAACCTTTTTACACCTTCCTCAAAAGAATTATTTCCCCATTTTCCCGAAATTTCTGAATAAAATTTATTGTGTATTGTTATCGGCCCTGAAAAAACCTTCGGGAAAAAAGAAAAAATAAATGCCACATCAACAAGAGATTTGAGAAGTAACTTTTTGTCCCTATACACATCTACAAGGTATGAAACCGCTACAAATGTAAAAAAAGAAATCCCGACAGGAAAAGACTTTGGAATTATTTCTCTGAACGATACGAAATCATGACCAAAAAGTGATTCAATGTTTCTAAGAATAAATGATGAATACTTATAAAAAACAAGAAGCAAAACATTAAATGTTATTCCAAGAATCAGAATTTTTTTCGCTGCACTTTCACTTTTAAAATCTCCAATAATTCTACCGAAAAAATAATTTACTCCTATTGATAAAAACAGGATGTAAATCATGTTCCCAACACCGAAAAAATAGAAAATAAACCCAACCGCAATTATGATATATTTCCGATGCTTCTTGAATATTGATGTTAGTAACATCACCAGAGGAAGAAACATGAAAATAAATATTAGAGAATTCAGTTCCATTATTACTAATCCTGAAAATAGAAAAACAAGTCTATTACAGATTTAAAGGATTTTGCATTCAAAAAAAAGATTGCCCTCTCTTCAATTACATCAATCTCCCTGTGACTGTAAAACAAAAGATAATTTTCATCAAACCAATTCTTATACCAGGAATTTTTCATGAGAAAACTATTATTCGGAGGATTATGTTCGCCCCATTTAAAAGTATAGCGGAATTAATCATTATTGTCAAAACGGTTAAACTACGTTCCCTGATTAGTTATTTCTTCTTTATTGTTTTTACAAAATTCTCTTATTTTTCCTAAGTTTATTAACAATCTTTTTTATTTCGGATACAAAATAATTCAACATTAGTGGAAAGAAAAAGTTCTAATAAATATTTATTTGGACTTCTCAAAGTAAGAAAAACTACCAAGAAAATATCCGGTTATAGCCAACGCTATTCCAAAGAAAATAAACCCCACACCTGAATTTAAAAGAAATTCCGGTTCGATACTTCTGAAGAATGGCATTTTTTCTAAAAAATAGAAAACCACTGTTCCGGTAAATCCCGATACTGAAGACCACAGCAGAGATTTTGCTTTTATCCTTTTTATAAAAACCGAGGCCACAGGTAATGCAACTGCGGTTGTAAGTATTCCTGAGGAAAGATAAAAGATATCCCAGAGTGATGTAATGAAAAGAGCGAAAAGTGTTGTAAGAAAAACCGATATCAAAGTAAATATACGGGAATATCTTTTCGGGTCCTTCTTCGACCCTATTTCTGCAATATCATATCCGAGACTTAAAGCCATTACATTAATACATGTGTCAATGGTTGACATTGCTGCTGCTACAAGTCCAATTGAAGAAAAACCTCTGATCCACCCGGGGGCATATTTTATAAGAAGAGCAGAAAAGATCGCATCTCCTTCATTTCCGACCACTGCAGGCAAAGTACCATTCTCAGCAGGGAAAAGATAAAGTGCTGATACTCCGATGAACAAAGGGAGTAAACCAACAAATATAAAACTATTAACTCCGGCGATCAGAACTCCTTTTTTTGCAGATCCGCTACTCCTTGCCGCCTGGATCCTCAGCCATAGATCTGTCTCAAAAAGCCAACCAGGCAGATAAGCAACAAGAGTGAGCGATATCAGAGCTATCCCCGGAGAAAAAAGATCTCTCCATGATAAACCTGATTTAACGCCTGAAGCAGCCGGTAGATCAAAAACATTTATATTATTTGTTTTCAATCCTTTATAGGCCAGAAATCCCATTACAAATATGTAAACTGCAACTATCCCGAACTGGAGTTTATCTGTTAGTACAACAGCCCGAAACCCACCTGATACTGTATAAAGTGCAATAAAAATACTTATAACTACGATAACGATATCAACACTTATCTTCAGATCAGGTGAGAGGAGCACTGCCGCAACATACATCTCGGCTCCGCCCCAGACAAGAAAAACAAATGCCAGCGCAAAAGCAACAACCTTTTTTACTTTTTTACCGAACCTTTTTTCGATCATTTCCGGCTGGCTGAAAGATGATAATCCGTGATATTTCCTCGATAGAAAATAAATACCGGCCAGAGAAATAATCCAAGGGATCGTAACAAGCCATAAAGCTCCAGCTCCATACCAGTAAAAAAGCTGAACTGCATAAACACAGGACCATGAAATGGACATAAAACCCGCAGATAGCGAAAGCCCTACAGATAACGGGCTCAGGTTTCTTCCGGCAGTCCAGAAGTCCTCACCATCACCGGTTCTTTTTGCCGCATACCTCCCGAGAACAACTGTAACTCCAGCATACAGGAGAAATGCGATCCAGGAGACAAGCATTTGTTCTTAAAATTCCTGAATATTTATTTTATTTTCTTTAGTAAAATCGAATTAAAAAGGAGTTTATATGTCCCTCCGGTAGAAGCTCTGAACTGCGGATTGAACGCCATCAGAATTAACTGCCCTTTATTTTTCCGAAGCCATACCATCGCACTTTTATTAGCCAGAGTTTCCTCCTTCTCACAATATCCGCTTAACAATATTTTGTTCTTCGGGAATTTACCAACTACCCTTCTGTCCATATCGAAAACAGGAACTCTCGTCTGGAAAAGTGACGAACCTCTGAAAAATATTCCACAGGTTTCACCCATCCCCATCGTTAAAGGATGCCCCTCTTTCAAATTCATTTCCATAAAAGAACCCGGGCAATAAAGTCCTCTTTTTTTTGCCATATCAGCAATATTTTTAACCGGAAACGAAAAATTTTCGGATGTTCCGGATGAGCTCTTAATTTCATGCTCTCCCATGAAAAGTCCTGTTGAGGATCCCCATGAGATCACAATACCACCGTTATCAATGAACTCCAGAACTTTCTTCAATCCTTTCACTCCCATTCCCTTTGCATATCCCGGAGGATAACTGGGTGAAAAATAATCCGAACCAGATTTATACTTCCCCTGTTTCAGTACTGAAGGAAGAGCATCTGGGAATATAATAACATCGAATTTTACCTTAAGGTTAAGTACACATATATCAGCAGGTCTTATAATAGTAAAGGGAATCGAATACGAATCAAGGATGAATCTCGTCCAACCTGCATCCATATCATGGAACCAAGTATCAACCAGACCTATCTTGGGAACCGTGAATTCTGAAGTAACAGGATCCTTGCCAAAATTAACATACCCGGGAGATACACTAAGATCAGCTAATAATTTTTTCAATTCGGGTCTTTTGCTATTCTTGATAACAAAACTCCCTTTTTTATAGAGTTTTCCCTCTGTTTTTACATCACTTTCAAGTCTCCTCACCTTAATTCCCGAACTAATGGCACCAAATGCAACTTTAAAACTTTCATTATTTGTGACAGAGAATATCATATGTGTATAATTAGCATTTACAGTCGAATTAATTACAAATTTATAGCTGTTTTTAAGCAGATTAGATGATATCTGATCAGAAAATTCATTTATTTCATAACTTATTACACCTTTATGCAAAGGAAGAGACCAACTTGTAATATCATAAGGTTTGATTATTTTTCCGCCTGGTGTATAGTGTCTCACGGGATATACCTGCGATTCCATTACCTCTTTAATGAAAGGACGGAAAGATTGAGATAACGGAACAACGACATCACCACGGACGAACTTTCTCCCTTTAAATTCGACATTATTTTTCAGACTAAAAGTTTCGATCCCGTGTTCATGAAGCAGGTTAACAAGAGAGACCATCTCACTCTGATCATGCTGTACAATGGGAAGAACATAATAATAGGGTGAAGATTCCAAACCTCTTTTTACTTCATCTCTACATAGTTTATTTCTGTATCTGAGTATATCTTCTCTATGATTGGATGCAGTCTTGAGAATGGAATATGTAGAGCTTATCTCATAATTAATAACATCACTGAGTCTCCACCATCCTCCTTCCCATGGAAGTGGCATATTAACACTTTTTTCATATTCGGAAAGACCTTTTCCAAATC
>CAYNUG010000156.1:0-4641 GCA_964400545.1 uncultured Clostridia bacterium
TCCGTTCTCCTTAAGCTCATTTATCAGATTTTTTATATAAGGACCGTAACCGGTTTCGCCCCAGGTTTCCCCGTCATAACCGAGCCAGAATCTGACGAGGTTATTTACTCCTCTTGTCGTGAGTGTAGATCCTGACAACCCGTCTATCTGGGATTCATAACCAGGTTTCCCTTTAATCGCTCTCCCCTTTTTCACCTTTATCAAAAGATTGATCTTATCACCGGAAATCTCAAATGCTATCTTATCCTTCCAGAGAGCTTTCCATTTGGGGTTATCGACCTCCCCACCGAGTCCGGGTGTTTCTTCATGCTTGTAAAAAGTAAATCCATTAATTGTTCTCATGTCTTTATCAAGAGCAAGCAGTCCGTACATGGTTGACCATAATCCGCGTCCATAAAGAGGGAAGATCCTTTTCGTGATCTTACCGCTTCCGTCCGGATCTTTTACATTGTAAACGATCATCTTATCCGGTCTCCGTTTGATCGATGCAAGATCTTTGTCAGAGGGAATTAAGCTGGAATATTTCGGATCTTTTGCCAGAGCTTCGATATCAAAGTTCTCAGGTTTAAGTTTCTCATCCGGATTATCTACGATCTTTCCGCTTTTTAGATCGACAACTACAGGTTCAATATTTTCACTGTAAAGGGTTTTTATATTTTTGTTGCCGTCTATCTTAATTCCGCCGGCCTGAAGAATGTTTTTCAGTTTATCCAGCTCCTTGTTCTTATCCTGAATGGGTTTAAGTTGGACAAAAGCAAGTGAAACAAGAATTGAAGAGACAAGGCAGACGCCGA
This sequence comes from uncultured Clostridia bacterium, assembly GCA_964400545.1. Taxonomy (GTDB): domain Bacteria; phylum Acidobacteriota; class Aminicenantia; order UBA2199; family UBA2199; genus UBA647. The sequence continues at coordinate 795 of CAYNUG010000156.1, forward strand.
GAGCTACACCTATTGTCTTTTTTATTGTATCAGTTGCCATTTCGGAGTAACCTCCTCTTAATATTTTTATTAATTATAATTCTGTCTATGATCGGGGCAAAAACATTTCCGAAAAGTATTGCAAGCATCATACCTTCAGGGAATGCGGGATTTATCACTCTTATGAGAACAACAAGCATGCCTATAAGAATCCCGTAATAATATTTTCCTCTAAGTGTCATTGCAGCACTCACCGGGTCGGTTGCCATGAAAACCATTCCGAAAGCAAAACCACCGAGGACAAAATGCCATTGCGGAGGTAGTGCGAACATATGATTTGTTGCACTTCCCACAATGTTAAACAGGAGAGAAAGACTGATCATACCACCCATTACACTGACCATGATACGCCATGATCCGATCCCGGTTGCAATCAAAATTATGGCACCGATAATACAGGCGATAGTTGATGTTTCCCCCATCGAGCCCGGAATTGTGCCGATGAAAGCATCCATCCATGATATTCCCTGATGTGTAGCGCCTTCGGCAAACTTGGCAAGAGGGGTAGCTTTTGTCACACCGTCAACTGCGACCCAGACCGCATCACCCGATATCTGAGCCGGATAGGCAAAAAACAGAAAGGCTCTTCCTGCCAGTGCGGGGTTGATAATATTCATCCCAACGCCCCCGAACACTTCTTTCCCGATAACAATACCGAAAGTGATTCCGAGAGCAACCTGCCAAAGAGGAATTCCGGGAGGCATTATTAAAGGGAATAACAGACTTGTAACCAGAAATCCTTCGCTGACCTCGTGTTTTCTCACAATCCCGAAAATGATCTCCCATGCTGCTCCGACAACGAAAGAGATAAAATATACAGGGAGGAAAAAAAGCATGCCTATTATCGAGTTGGAAAGTATGCTGCCGGCGTTGTATCCGGTACCGAGAATTGAGACTACACTTCCTCTCCATCCTTCAATTGCTGTTTTTCCTAAATTTGCGAGTTCAATATTTATCTGTAATCCCGTGTTATAAAATGCAAAAAGAGTCGCAGGAATAAGTGCATAAACAACGATCATCATGATCCTTTTGAGATTCATTGCATCCCTTACAAATGAAGGTTTCTTTGTAACTTTTCCTGAAGTATAAAGGAAGAAATCGACTGTTTCCCATAAGGGTCCCAATCTTTCCAGTTTCCCCCCCTGTTCGAAATGCTTTGACTGATTGTCCATAAATTTTCTTAGAAATTTCATTATCCTTCCTTCTCAATTAATGTAAGATTTCTTCTCAAGAATGTGCCGTAATCATTTTTGGAAGCACATACAAATGTACAGAGTGCCAGGTCCTCCTCGATCAATTCGAGACAGCCCAGTTTTTCTGATTCTTCTATATCATCAACTGCAAGAGCACGTAAAAGATAAGTTGGGATTATATCAAGAGGCATCACTTTGTCATAGTTCTCCACAGGAATTATCGCTCTCTTTCCACCTTCCATAGATGTCGTGAAATCGAATCTTTTTTTCCTGAACAGGGAAGATATTAAAATATTTTTTACCGAATACTGATTAAAACCTAATCCCAGCCATCCGAAAAAACTTCTCTTTCTCCCTTCCCTGAGAACGGTTATCTGCTGATGAAATTTCCCGAGGTATCCAAGATTTTCTTCGGCTGTCCTCCCGTCAAAAACAGATCCGGAGATGACCCGGTTATCTCCCTCTCGCAGTTCGTTGTCCACCAGATCAGAAATTGAAGCTCCCACCCGTGTTTTTATCAAGCGTGGTTTTTGTACTGAAGGGCCTGCCAGAGAAATTGTTCTTTCGAGAAACAATTTGCCTGTTGTAAATAATTTGCCGAATGCTATTACATCCTGAAGACCTATATGCCATACTCTTTTGCCTGAATGGACAGGATCAAGAAAATGAATATGGGTCCCGGGAAGACCGGAAGGATGCGGACCTGAAAACTCTTCAACCGTAACAGAGGGTAAAGTATCGAACTTTAAATTTTCTGATGGTGATTTACATATAAAAATTTTCCCTTCGGTTAATTTTGAAAGTATTTTCAGGCCGTTACTGAAATCATTTTCTTTTCCCTTTAGGATTTTTTCCATTGAAGGGGCAAGGGGATTGGAATCCATGGCAGTAACAAAAATAGAATGCGGTGTTACCGAAGGATCTGCCACTTTACCGAAGGGACGTTCCCTAAGAGATGTCCACTGTCCGGATTTGAGGAGTAATGATCTGGCTTCCTCTCTCTTCAATCCCTCCAATTCTTCGGGAGAGTACTTATTGAAAGTAACTTCTTCGTTTCCCGCGAGTTCAATAACAATGGATTCAAAAGCCCGTTTTGGACCTCTGTCTATCGAAATGACCGTACCTGTTCCCGGGGAAGTATAATTTACTCCCTCCGTTTTTTTGTCGACGAATAATAATTGTCCGGTCTTTACTTTGTCGCCGACATCAACCCGGATCGTCGGTTTCATCCCGGGATAGTCATAACCTATGAGAGCAACTCTTTTAACTTTTTTCCCTTCTGAGATGATCTGCTCGGGATTACCCTTGATCGGGAGATCCAAACCTTTCTTGATTTTAATTATTCCCATGATTTAATTCCTAATATTTAATCGTTAATAGTATCACAAAACAATTATATTAACAATTATTTTAAAATTATAAAATAGTCATAATTACAATCGGGAATAATTTAAATAGTTATAGGATAAAAAAAGTTTGTTACCAGATCTTTCCCATTTTATCGAGTTCCTCAAATGCATATTTTCTAAAAAGGATCTCCCATTCTCTGGAGCCTTCGGGGACAGATCTTTTCTGAGATCTTACCCTCTCTTTTGCATCATCCTCGATCTGATTGAAAAGTCTTAGTTCCTCCATGATAATATGGAAGATCTTCATTCTGACATCACCAATATCTCCATTATAATCGAGTTCTTCATTATTTTTGATGTACTCGGTTATAAGAGAGGCCAGGAAGTTGACCTTATTTCGTGAAAGTTTGAAGGTCATAGTATGATCTCTTCCTGTTCAGCTAATTTAGACTTAACCATTTTGAACATTTCGTAATAGTCAATGTTAGTATTTCTAATTTCGGGGAGCTTTTCTTTTAATATATCTTTAACTTTTTCATCCAGCAGATCCTCTTTCTCAAGCTCTTTTGTGATCACCATTTCTACATCAGAAACTGTTTTTTCCTTGTCATCTGTGAGGATCATATCTTCAGATAGTAATCCCTTGATCACTATAAAGGCCATCTGTTCTATCTGCTGTCTGTTAAGTCTCATCATTATTAATATAGCAGACTTTTCCCGATAAATCAACTTTATAGGATACATTGGCTACCGGAGATCGTTCCGGAATCCATGACTTTTTTATGGATGATCGGTAATGTATTTCTCTATTTTTTTCTTATAAAGTATTTCATTCTTACTGACGGGACCAGTGCCTGAAGTGCTTTTACTCTTTTTTTGGGAGTAGGGTGGGTCGACAGGAACTGAGGAACCTTGGAGCCTCCGCCTATCCTTGACATCTTTTTCCAGAATATCGGAGCGGCTGCCGGATCATAGCCCGCCCTTGCCATCAGGATAAGTCCTATATGATCCGCCTCGCTTTCATGAGTCCGGCTGAATGGAAGAAGTACTCCCAACTGAGCACCGAGTCCGTATGCAAGTTTGAACAGACCTTTTGTCTCGTCAGGTTTGTTCTGTAATGCAACATCAAGAGCCACTCCACCCAACTGGACCAGGAGCATCTGGCTCATTCTCTCGTTGCCGTGTCTTGCAATTGCATGGGCCACTTCATGTCCAAGGACCACTGCGAGTCCGGTCTCATTTCCCGCGATGGGGAGTATACAGGTG
>CAYNUG010000157.1:0-4448 GCA_964400545.1 uncultured Clostridia bacterium
GGTTTTATTTTCCTTTCTGACAATCTGATCACAGCAGGTACAATAAATGGAGTTAAAAAGATAGCCAGTCTTGCCGGAACGAATGGCAAAAATATACTTTCAGATCCTAAAATGAGTTCTTACATGAGCAAAGCAGGGAATTCATCAATTTTTTCATTTGCATTCAGGTTTCCTGAAAAAATGAAGGGTATAAAAGGAAATAGTATGGTTAAAGCCGACTTTTCCAAGGCTGAGGCTTTCTACGGTAATGTCGATTTCAGCAGCAATATCTGGGCAGGTAAATTTGTTCTGGTTTCTCTCAACGAAGAAGGTAACACAAATCTGGTTACAACACTGAACGGACTGAAAGGTCTCGGTGCAATGGGTGGTCCTGAAATAGCAGAACTTATAAACAACATCAATATTACTGCTTCACCAGATTCAATTATACTTTCATTTAAGATATCCAGTGAACTTCTGGAGAAATTGAAAACTAAAGCTGAAGAAAAAGCAGGGAGTTTTAACAAATAATTATTGAATTGAAAACAGCAGATTGAAAAAAAAAAAGATCTGTGATATATAAATTCTGAATAGATATAAGGAGAAAAAAATGCAGATTACAAAAAGAAAAAACGGAGATGTAACGGTTTTCGATATTAAGGGCAAAATACTCATTGGTGATGGAATTACTGAACTTAGAGAAGCTATTGACACAGAAGATGGAAAGTCCTTGCTGTTAAATTTTGAAAAGGTTCCGTATCTTGATTCAACCGGACTTGGCGAAGTTGTAAGATCATATACTTCCATCAAGAACAAAGGTGGGATAGTTAAGATAGTTAATCTGACCAATAATGTTAGAGATCTCCTTTCAGTAACAAAACTGATAACGGTTTTCGAAACATTTGAGGATGAAGATAAAGCTGTAGCAAGCTTTTAACAGATTATTGTAAAAAGGGCATTTCTTTTTTGTGACAGATAAAAATATTAAGGTCTTTTTTATACTTTTTTCCATTTTTGTACTATTCTTCTCTCTCTCAACGGATATTTCGACAAGGCAGAGGGGTGGGTTTTTTTCTGACGAGTCAAGTTATTTTTCCATTACCCAGAGCATTGCCAATGACCTGGATATCCGCTACACGCGCGAAGATATAAAAAGGATAAAAGAACAGTTTAGGACGGGTCCGGCTGCTGTTTATCTGAAAAGATCTAAGAACGGAAAACTTACTTTTGCAAAGTTCTTTGCATATCCCCTGTTTGCCGCTCCATTTTATAAGATTTTCGGGACTCACGGTTTCCTTTTGTTCAACGGAATAATGATCCTTCTGACTTTATTCATGGGTTACAGGTTTCTTTACAGGTTTCATTCTCCTCAACAAAGTTTCCTGTTCTCTTTGATATTTGTTTTTGCGACAGTTGTCCCGATCTATATATGGTGGATGACAGCAGATCTGTTCAATTTTTTTATTATGTTTACAGGATTGTTTTTTTTCTTTTACCCTTTTAATAACGGGAAATGGGCTTACCTGTCACCGGTATTCTTTTCAATTGCTGCATTCTCCAAACCCACGATCATTGTTCCCGTTTCAATAATATTCCTGATCCTCCTTCTGAGAAAAGAATGGAAAAAATTCATCCTATTTACGATGATCTCGGCTATCATATGTTCCGGCTTTCTTGCATTTTACTATTCAGAAACCGGAGAGATAAATCCAATGAGCGGGGAAAGAAGGAGTTTTCATTCAAAGTTCCCTTTTGAAAAACCGGAGTATACTTTTGAGGACGGATTCAAAATGTCCCTGGATAATTATAAAAAGAGGTTCTTTTTGTCCGGAGAAGTTGCAGTTCTGAATTTCTTTTATTATTTTTTTGGCAGATTTACCGGTATGTTTATATATTTTTTCCCTGCGGTTTTTATTCTGATCTTTTTTTTCTTTCATAGGAAAGAGAAAGAAGACTGGTTCATCCTCGGGGCGATTTTTGCCGGGATCCTTGTTTTTATACTCTTGCTGGATCCCGTAAACTATTTCGGTGGAAGCGGTTCTATTGGCAATAGATATTTTCTTACCCTGTTCCCCTTATTCTTTTTTCTGGGTTTCAAACATCGGGAATTCAAATTTCTTATTGTTCCGGTTATTATCGCACTGGTATTCCTTTCGGGAGTATATATGGATATGAGTTACCATTCCTCATTCTCAAGATATGCAGGACTTTCATTTCCGATCAATCTTTTCCCCCCTGAGAAAACCCAGTTCGACAAACTCCCGACTAACGAGAATCCAAGGGCATTCGGAAGGCTGATACATGATGGAAACACAAAATACTGGGTGTATTTTCTTAATGACAATTACCATCCGGTCAATGATAATTCTTTCTGGACGAACAGTACAAAAGAGCTTGAGTTTTTTCTCGCAACAGAAAAAAAAGTAAATGAATTTATATTCATGCTGAAAAATATCCCCGAATATAATAAGGTTCGTCTGAGGATAGAAGATCAAAAGAAAGAAGTTTTCTTAAAGCCGGAGCAATCGGCTTCCAAAAGATTTCGGAATATAAGAGGGCTTAAGATGAGTAACCGTTACGTATATTTTATAAAGATCAAAAGCAGTGAATCTTTTTGCCCTTATTTTAGCGATCCTGAGAATGATGATAAAAGAGTTTTGGGTATAAAGGTTCATATCGGGATAAAGAATTAAATGTGCGGGATTTGCGGTTTCCTTCAGCCTAACGGTCCGGCTGATAAAGCCACTCTAAAGATAATGAATGATCAGATCATTCACAGAGGGCCTGATGATGAAGGGTATTACTATAATGGAAGAGTTGGATTAGCCGCCCGCAGACTGAGTATTATTGATCTTGAGACCGGGCATCAACCCCTGTCATCATCTTCCGGGAAAAACTGGATCACTTATAACGGAGAAGTTTATAATTTCCTGGAACTGAGAAATGAATTGATCTCGTTGGGGTATAAATTCAGAACAAAAACTGATACTGAAGTTATTGTAAATCTGTATGAGGAGTTTGGTACTGACTTCGTAAAAAAACTGAGGGGAATGTTCGCTATAGGGATCTATGATCTCAGACACGACAAACTGATACTTGCAAGAGATCATATTGGTATCAAGCCTCTGCATTATACAATAGACAGAAAGACAGGTTCTCTCGTCTTCGGATCAGAGATAAAATCGATCCTGAAGTATCCGGGTATTAAGAGAGAGATCGATCATAACGGGCTCGATCTTTTCCTCAGTCTGGAATATATACCTGCTCCGTATTCAATATTCAGGGATATCCACAAATTACCGGCTGGACATATTCTTACTTATCAGAACGGTAAATTAAACCTGAAAAAATACTGGGAGGTCGAAAAGAAGTTTTTTTCTGATGACCCGGATGAGTTAAAAGAGATCTTCCTCTCCCTTCTTACGGAATCGGTAAAGATGAGAATGATATCTGATGTCCCGTTGGGGGCATTTCTGTCCGGGGGAATAGATTCGAGTGCAATAGTTGCAACAATGGCAAAACTCTCGGAAAGGAGAATTAAAACATTCTCAATTGGATTTGAAGAAAAATCTTATAGTGAACTTGAATATTCAAAGATCATATCCGAAAAGTTCGGGACCGATCATTACACAAAGTCTCTCTCTCCCGACATTAACGGACTTGTAGGATTTCTTACTGATTTTCTCGATGAACCACTTGGTGATTTCTCCAATTTTCCCACATATCTTGTTTCAAAAACTGCGAGAGAGAAAGTAACGGTCTCTCTCTCAGGTGATGGCGGGGATGAGATATTCGGTGGTTATGAACATTATATCGCACAGAAAGTCGCCAGAGGTATAGATATCTCGGTACTACGTCCGTTTCATAAATTGTTTTCTAAAGCAACAGGATTTTTTCCCCCGTCTGAATTAAAAAAAGGTTTTGTTAACAGAATAAAAAGATTTAGTGAAGGACTCGCCAACCACCCTGATAACAGACATTTCAGGTGGATGATGTTCCTTTCCAATTCACAGAAAAAGAAACTATATTCAGAAGAGTTCTTAAATACTGATTTTATGAAAAAACTCAGTGACAGGAAACCTTTTGACAGTTACTTCGATCAAAGCAGGAAATTTGATGGGATCAATCAGGACCTATATCTTGATCTCAAAACCTATCTTGTTGATAATATTCTTGTGAAAGTCGATAGAATGAGCATGGCAACTTCCTTGGAAGCGAGAGTGCCTTTGCTGGATCATAAGATTGTAGAATTTGCTTTTTCTCTACCGGAGAATTTGAAATTGAAAGGCAATACAACAAAATATTTTATGAAGAATGCTCTGAGAGGAATATTGCCGGATCAGATCATCGATAGACGAAAAGAGGGTTTTTCGATTCCAATAAAGAACTGGCTGAAAACCGACCTGAAAGATCTGATGATGGAATATCTGTCAGAGAAGAAGATTAATGACACTTCATTTTTTGATTAC
>CAYNUG010000158.1:0-4392 GCA_964400545.1 uncultured Clostridia bacterium
TATTCCTTATAGGATTCCCGGTAACCGGTTTCTTTATCGGGGTTCACAAACCTAATTTATTTTCTCCCTTGAATATAAAAGAGTTTTTCAGGGGAGGGAGTGCCTTTACAGACTCTTTCCTTCTCGATACAAGTGCCATTATTGACGGTCGTATCGTGCAGATTATTGAATCCGGTTTTATTCAGGGAGAGATAATAATACCGCATTTTGTTCTTGCAGAACTTCAGGCAATAGCAGATTCAAATGATCCTAACAAAAAAGTAAGAGGAAAAAGAGGAGTTGATGTTATTGAAAAACTTAGGAATAGTACCCATATCAGCGTAACTATTTTAAATAAAATAGTTTCGAGAGCTAAAGAAGTTGATCAGAAATTGATACTTCTTGCAAAGGACCAGAATTTTAAGCTTATTACAAATGATATAAATCTAAGCAAGATAGCAAAGCTTCAGGATGTAGTGATCCTTAACATTAATGAACTCGCTTTTGCGTTGAAACCGATAGTATTTCCCGGAGAGCACCTCAAAGTTCATATTGCAAAGGATGGTAAAGAGAAAAGGCAGGGTATTGCATATCTTGAGGATGGAACAATGATAGTGGTAGATGACGCGAAATCTGATATTGGACTGGAAAAGACCATTGAAGTAACTTCTGTCCTTCAAACAACATCCGGAAAGATGATATTTGGAAAAAAAATAAACTGATAAAATGTATTTCGAAGATAAATAAATGCTTAAGATCAGATCAGGAATTGGATACGATATTCATCGGGTAAAAAATGGGAGCGGTTTATACATTGGAGGCATTTTAGTTTCCAAAGAGCTTGAGTTTATAGCACATTCCGATGGTGATGTTTTAATACATGCACTTATAGACTCATTACTTGGAGCAATAGGGGAGAGTGATATAGGAGAATTATTCCCCGACACCGATCCACTTTACAAAAACAAAGAAAGTTCTTTCTTTCTAAAAAAAGTTGTAGAGATATATAAAAAAAGAAATGTAGAGATCATGAACATTGATTCTGTTTTGATTGCCGAGATTCCTGCAATATCTCCATTTAAGTCAGAGATAATAGCAAACATTTCATCTATTATAGGTTTAGAAAGAAGCAGATTTAATGTAAAGGCAAAAACCAAAGAGAAGGTTGATGCGGTTGGAAAAGGAGATGCAATAGAGTGTTTTTGTATCTCAATGATCAGAATTCCATGAAAAAGATTATTATATTATGAGCGAATTTCCTTTAATAACAATTGCCGGAGTACCCAACACAGGGAAATCCACGCTATTTAACAGGATAATTGGCAAAAGGAGAGCCTTAATTCACTCAGATCCAGGTATGACTAGAGATATTTTTGGTGAGAAGTTCAAACTTGACGATAAAATCTTTACCTTGCAAGACTCAGGGGGTTTCTTTCCTAAAAGTGATGTCATTTCCACTGAGATCAATAAACGTATTTTCAGGGAGGTGGAAAGGTCTGCTTTAATAATTTACCTTTTTGACGGCAGAAGAGATATGCTTGGTTATGAAAAAGATCTTTATCTAGAGATCAAGAAGAGAAACAAGAATGTTATTCCTGTTATAAACAAAGTGGATAACCTGGGGAAATTTCTTCTTCCTACTTCTTATTATACTTTGAAAACAGATTTCATATACATATCTGCCGAACATAACATCGGAGTAGGGGAACTTCTCGATAAAATAGGAGAATTCTTCAAAGGATACTCAAAAAAATCACTACCAGACACAAATCCTGTTATGAGAATTAGCATTATGGGAAAACCCAATGTTGGGAAATCATCGATTATCAACCAGATACTAAGTGATGAAATGGCGATAGTATCTTCACTCCCCGGTACAACAAGGGATTCGGTCAATTTTGAAATAAAAAGAAAAGGGGAAAAATTTATTATTGTCGACAATGCAGGAATCAGGAAATTGAAAAAAGTCCGGGAAAGCACAGAAAGTGCTGCTGTAATAAGGGCAGAAAGGGATCTTATAAATGCAGATATTGTGATATTTGTTCTGGATATTTCAAAGAAAATTGATCAAAATGATCTTCTTATTGCAAAAAAGATCATTAGATCTGCAAAACCGGTAATAGTTGCATGCAATAAATGGGACCTTGTGGAAGAGAAGGAAAAACTTGACAAACTACTTGGTAGCATAAAAAGATCCCTTAATTCATTTTATTTTGCACAATTTTTAATTGTCTCTGCAAAAACCGGGAAAAGTATTTACGATCTTATCGATAAGTCTTCGGAGATATTTGAATATATTCAAAACAGAATGTCTACAAAAAAGATCAACGGAATATTTCAATCGGCATTGTCAGAGAAAAGATACTACACTGAAAGTGGACGCGGATTTTCTCCGAAATTCGTCTCAATTGAGTCCTACAGGCCTTTCTTTCTTAAAATAAGATCTAACTCGGGAAAATTGAAATCTGCCGATGAGACCTTTCTGAAAAAGAAACTCAGCCTTGAAATGGATAACCCGGGTATACCTATCTTTTTTAAGATCATTTCGAAATAAAGTGAATTTTCGTAAAAAAACAGATCTGATAATTTTTGATATGGACGGAACTATCTTTACAAGTGACATAGACTGGGTCTTAGTAAAAAAGAGACTGAATGTAACCGATACATCACTACTTGAAAAGATATTTGGTGGAGATTCAATTGATCGGAATGCTCTCAGCTACCTTGAAGAAATCGAAGAAACAAATACTCTTAACTGTAAGCCTATTCCGGGCTCTTTAGAGTTTCTAAGGGAAATTTCAAGTACAGGAATAAAAACAGCTCTTGTAACCAACAATTCCAGAAAAAACGCTGAATATCTAATAGATAAATACAATCTGAAATTCGATATGACAATTTCAAGAGATGAGAATATGTGGAAACCGTCACCTTCGGCATTTAAATTTGTAATGAACAAATTCAATGCAAAACCTGAAAACACAATCTCTATAGGAGACAGTGATCTCGATATTTCAGCTTCAATAAAGTCTGATATATCGGATGTTTATATTATCCAAGATTCAAATATCAAGTATGATTATCCGATAAAGATCAAATATTTCGCTGATTTTCAAGATCTTTCATCCATGATTCTTTCCAGTTGAGTATTTTCAATGTCGACATGTCGACATAATTCTTGACAATTAATCATTTATTAATTAGTATCATATTCCAAAGGAGATAAAAGTGATAATAACTATAGCTAATCAGAAAGGGGGAGTAGGTAAAACAACCACTTCAATAAATTTATCAGCAGCTTTTGCATTTCTGGGTTATAAAACTCTGCTTATTGATCTTGATCCACAGGCAAATTCAACAGTTACATTTGTCGATCCCGGAAGTATTGAAAATTCCGTTTACGATCTTCTTGAGAATAACGATCTTGGATTTGAAGATGTCGTAAAATCTACTTCAGTTATCAATCTCTCGATTCTTCCTGCGGACATTTCAATGGCAAAACTTGAATCCAAGCTGATAGGTGAGATCGACAGTCATTTCAGGTTAAAGGACAAACTTGACACATTCAAGTTTAAATATGATTTCATTGTAATTGATACACCTCCGACACTCGGACTTATAACGATAAATTCTTTTGTAGCTGCGACTCACCTTCTTGTTCCGATACAAAGTTCATATTTCGCATTAGAAGGAACAGATGATCTTTTAGAGACGTTTGAGAAAGTGAGGATAAGAAGCAACCCAAACCTTTCATTGCTTGGAGTTTTAATTACTATGTATGACGGAAGAATAGTTATCGCTAAAGACAGTGAGGCTCATATAAAGAAACTATTTGGGAGCAAGGTTTTTAATACAACGATATCAAAAAGCGTGAGACTTGAGGAAAGTCCTGCTTACAAAGAATCAATCTTTACTTTCGCACCAAATTCAAGAGGAGCATCTCAATACAAAAAACTTGCCGAGGAGATCATAAAGAATGGCTAAAAAAGTAGGGTTACCTGATTCCTTGAAATCAAGACATGACAACCATTTTGTCGAAGAAATATCTACACGGACAAGAACTTCGATAATCAGAAAAATACCAGTCGATAGAATAATTCCCAACTTAATGCAACCAAGAAAAGATTTTGGTAATATTGATGAGCTGGCTGGATCAATAGGGGAGAAGGGTATTTTAGAGCCGATTTTAGTACGGGCTAAAGAAGGCAAGTTTGAGATAATCGCAGGAGAGAGACGTTTTAGGGCAGCCAAAATTGCAGGCTTAATAGAAATTCCCTGCATAGAGTTTGAAATTCCGGATAACGAGGCATTAGAACTATCAATAATAGAAAATATACAGAGAAAAGATCTTAATGTTTATGAGCAGGCTTACTCCCTTAAATCTCTATCAGACATTTATGGATATACTCACGAAGA
>CAYNUG010000159.1:0-1284 GCA_964400545.1 uncultured Clostridia bacterium
ATACACTATTTTCCATTTTATAATAAAGTGATCAAATCATATTCTATATTTCGACCTTATTAATTCTGAATTATCATCCAACCTTTTTTAAGTTCAATAATATTCGATTTATCATGATTATTTTTCTTTTTTATATTTAATATGTTGAATATATATAAAATATACTACATAATATTATATTAAAAAAGGAGGCCTTATGAAAAAGGACAATGAAAACAACGATGTTATGATCGAAAGATCTTCAGACTTTGAAAAGGAGAAAGCCAGGATATCATATCTTGAATCACTGGATAAAAAACTCGATGGTGTTCTGATGAAAAGATATGTCCCGGTTGATATTTATCTCGATACCGATGATCTGAACGCACTTGAAACGGTCAATAAAGCTGTCAATAAAGTGCTTGAATCTGTTGATATGGAGATAAGTACAGAACCTGAAATTTTTAAAGGATCAATTATAGAAAAATTCTGGGTAGTAACTAAAAGCGTCGCATCCAATATTGATATTATTGAAAAGATAGGCGGTCTTATCGCCTCTTTTAAAAAGAAGAGTTCAGAAATAAGTAATGACAAAATGTTTTCAAAGAAAGAACCCGTGATCCATCTCTCTGAAACCTTAAAATATCTTAAGAATGTTCCCAATATTTCTGTAAGGGTCGGCTCTCTTCTAATAACAAAATCTACTTCGAGAGATATCCCGCTGATCCAGATAAAGAACCTTACGAGAAATGAGGTTATTCTGATAGACCAGAACCCGGGAATCCTGAAGAACCCCGGAACTGTTCACAAAAGGTTGAATACTCTTAAACAGCAAAGAATAATGAATTCCAAAATGGCTATTGGCCTCTGAGATTGCCGCTTAACAAAAAATGGCGATACCTGTAATAAATGTGATCAAATTACAGGTATCGTCATAAGCCGACAAGGAGGTTATATATGGATAAAAGAGTAACTATCAGATAAATAATTACTATGGTAAGAACCAACTTAACCCCTACTCCGATCTTATTCTTTAAAAAGTTATTTATTTTAAAAAAATTGCTCTCTTTAACCTTAGAATTCCTACCAAAACCTGAAAATCCGAAAATTGATGTTATATTCATTATTACACCTTCATTCCCTTTTTATTTAAATAGTATTGTTTCAGAATCCATCTTATGTGAGCTCCGGCAAGACGCTCATTCTGTTTTGCTTCTTCCTTTATCAGATCAAAAAGTGAATATTCCATTCTTATTGATAAGGATTTTCTTTTATTCTCTTTTTTATCAATCATATGGACAGTGT
>CAYNUG010000159.1:1294-4380 GCA_964400545.1 uncultured Clostridia bacterium
AATGAAATATTCCAATGTGCTGTACATCTCTGTTCTTTTAAATGAAAATTCATTTTCATAGAATGTTTTATATTCATCATAGACACCTTCATTCATTGCATTCTCTTCAATATACTCTATGTTTTCGAGAAGTTCCTGCAAATCCTCAACGCTCAGATTACTTATGAACTCATCAATGATGTTCTCCTTTGTTTCCTCGGTCAAATGTTCCCATTTAATATTAATATCAAACATTTTAACCTCCTGAATATAATAATATGTATTAAATTAAACTTTTTGTCAACATTATTTTTATATTTTTTTATTTTTTATATATTTATTTTATATATTTTTAAATATACTTTTATTCTTTCTTTTTTATTTAATTATTTTTATTTTTTTTTGTTTACATTTAAATCTTTTTATATAGGTTTTTTGCAGAATATCTTTACTCAAAAATAAAATTCTAATATAATCTTTTTATGAGTAAGATATCTGATCTTGAAAAAAGAATAATCCTCCTCGCCCTTGAAGAAGATGAAGTTAATAACGATATCACTACAAACTCTCTTTCTGAATATGATTCAGAGATCTCTGCACTTGTTATTGCAAAAGAGAAGGGAATAATTTCAGGAACAGAAACATTTAGTTCAACTTTTTCAGCCGTGGACAGTTCAGTTATTATAAAAATCCTAAAAAAAGATGGCTCTCCAGTTTCAAAAAATGACCATGTTATTGAACTTTTCGGTCTTAAGTCCTCGATCCTTAAAGCTGAAAGAACCGCCCTTAATTTTCTCCAAAGGTTAAGTGGAATTGCAACACTTACATACAAATTTACTGATCTCATGAAAAACTCGGGAATTGTATTACTTGACACAAGGAAAACAACACCGGGAATGAGAATTCTTGAAAAAAAAGCAGTCCTTGACGGAGGCGGTGAGAACCACAGAATGAACCTTATGGAAATGGCTATGATCAAGGATAATCATATAAAAATGGCAGGATCCATTTCAAAAGCAGTTGACATGATCAGGAAGAATTCAAAAAACATAAAAATAGAGGTAGAAGTTACTTCCATTCAGGAGTTAAAAGAGGCTTTATCAAAAAAAGTGGATATTATCATGCTGGATAATTTTAATACCAATCTTCTTAACGAGGCAGTTAAATTAAAATATACCGGAGTAAAGTATGAAATATCCGGTAATGTAACTCTCGATAATATTCATGAAAAACTTCACAAAGGGATAGATTACATATCGTCCGGAGCACTAACTCACTCGTTCAGATCACTTGATCTGAGCCTCGAAATGTCCGGATAATTATCAGGGAGCAGCAACATGAACGAATTTCTTGAAACTGACGTATTGATAATCGGAGGTGGAATAGCCGGAGCATCCGCTGCTCTTACACTTTCTGAGGCTGGCATAAGCTCAATACTTTTAACAAAAGACGAAGATCTTTCTGATACCAACACAAACCAGGCCCAGGGAGGGATCGCCACATTACTGAAAAATGAAAAGATCAATTCGTTCGTAGACGATATTATGAAAGCCGGAGATAATATAAACTATCCCCCTGCTGTGAAGCAGGTTGTTTCCGACTCGGCCGATCTGATCGACAATATTCTCATAAATAAGCTTAAAGTACCATTTTCGATGAATGAGAAAGGATTTGATATGGCAAGGGAAGGAGCTCATTCGAAAAGACGTGTTCTGAATGTTAAGGATATGACAGGGAAGGTCATTCAGGAACATTTTACCAATTATCTCACTTCGCATAAATCAAAAATTCATATCTTATATAACCATACTGCTGTTGATCTGTTGACATCAAATCACCATTCAATTAACCCGCTGAGAATATATGAAGAGCCGAGAACCCTGGGAGCATATGTCCTGGATCAGAAAGTGGGTGTGATCAAGAGGGTGTTCGCAAAGAAGGTCATCCTCGCCAGCGGTGGATTAAGCAGTATATTCCTAAACTCGACAAATCCTTCAGATGTTGTGGGAAGTGGGATAGCTATGGCATTCAGGGCAGGTGCCAGGCTTGCAAATCTTGAATATGTACAATTCCATCCTACTTCACTTTTCAAAAAAGAGGGTGATAGTTTTTTGATCTCGGAAGCTGTAAGAGGAGAAGGAGCTAAACTAATTAACAGAAGAGGCGAACATTTCATGAAGAAGTATTCTCAACTTTCCGAGCTGGCACCGAGGGATGAGGTGTCCAGAGCAATTTACGAGGAAATGATAAGAGACGGACTTGATTATGTCTACCTCGACCTCGCTTCTTTTACAAAGATCGATATCAGGGACAGGTTCCCCACGATTTATTCGAAATGCCTTGAATACGGGATCAATATCGAAGAGAAACCTATCCCGGTTGTCCCTGCCGCTCATTACAGCTGTGGAGGAGTGTTGTCAGATCTCAGGGGACGATCTTCATTGGCAGACCTTTATGCAGTAGGTGAAGTATCCTCGACAGGTGTTCACGGCGCCAACAGACTTGCCTCTGTTTCACTTCTTGAGGGTCTGGTCTGGGGAGTAAGATCTGCAAAAGATATAATTGATACTATTGAGGATTCTAAATCAAATTATACAATATCCGAAATTCCCAAATGGAAATTCCCGTTCCCTCAGGAGAAAGTGGACCCGGCCTTGCTTCTTCAGGATCAAATATTGGTAAAACACACGATGTGGAATTACAGTGGCATAATTCGTACTGCCAAAAGATTAGAAAGAGCGAAATCAGATCTGAATTATCTTAACCACCGTATTCTCAAGTTTTATCAAAGGACTGAAATGTCGAACAGTATCATCAATCTCAGGGACAGCGTCCAGACATCACTTCTTGTGGTAAATGCTGCTATAAGGAACAAGATCTCAAGAGGTGCACACTATTTGAACGGTACTCAATAACAGGAAAGCGGACTGTAAGCCGGGTCTTGTCAAGACGAGCCATTTATCTGGACGATTAATCACTTAACCGTTCAAGCAGCTAACCCGAAAGCATCAGCCGGACAAGCTTCAAGCGCTTTCTATTTAGCCTTGCTCCGGATGGGGTTTACCTCAATCCGATTCGTCACCTTACCGGATGGTGAGCTCTTACCT
>CAYNUG010000160.1:0-4370 GCA_964400545.1 uncultured Clostridia bacterium
ACTACTATAAATGGGTGTACCGGAACAAACCCGATTGGCAAAAAATTTAGGTTTTGTATTATCTGTAACTTCAACAAGCTTTGACCCCGGATTGTCTCCGATAATACGGCGTGAGCATTGTCACTCCTTCCCTTTCTACTGAAAAAAATAGTAAGATCCCAATTCCAGATCAATATAGTCGGCGCAGGTTGGAACAATCCTTATTATTGGGAAAACTGCACCGGGAACAGTACTGATTTTTCATCCGGTTTGTTGCAGAACAACAAAATCATTTACAGAAAATGGAATATAATTTTACTATAATATTGAAATACGGTCTGTCTGTTCTGCTTCACTACAATTGAGTTTAATACGGTTGGATATGGTTTTTTGTTGTCACAAACCAGACTCAAAAAAGGAATATTTTAAAAGTCAGAAGCTGAAAACGTTGTAATAAAAAGCCGATGAGCGGAGTGAGAGACTGAATCATGGGTGACGGTGCTTGACTTCTTGACAGTATCAATTTTTCTTTCCATACTCTCTTTTCCACCCCTTCCGATACAAAGCAAGTTCTATCTGAAATACTTTTTCTCTTTTAGTGCTATTACCCTTTTATCAAGGGTTGGATGAGTTGCACCTAGAGTCTTATACAGATAAGATTTGGTTTTTCTATGAGGATTCAGATAGGACAATATTTCCACAAGACGTGAATCATTTCCCTCAATTTGCTTAGAAATATTATCCTTATAAAGAATCTCAAGCATCTTTATCATAGAATCAATTCCAACAAAATTCGCTCCTGCAGCATCAGCAAAGAACTCTCTCTTCCTACTGTAATACCCTAATAGAATAAACCCGATCCAAGGTGTTAGAATTATTCCAATTAATATCGAAAAAATGTAACTATTTAGAAATGAAATATTTGTAGCCACAAGAAAAGCTGGCAAAAGAAATAGTATTAATGCCCAGAAAAAGCAACCCCTAATAGATTGTTTAATTCTATTTGTAACTTTTTCAATAGGTCTGAACATATCAACAATAAACTTTATAACCATCGTATCTTTATTTACTATATGACCCAATTCGTGAGCAATAATAGACCGAATGCTATTGTCGCTTAATTTTAAAAGAGCTCCATTTGAAATAGAAACCATTGATTTCCTTTCACTTCCAGAAGCAAAGGCTTGGTAACTATTAGTTTTAATAATAGCAAATTTAGGTATTTTGTTTAATTTAAAACTCTCTGACAATTGAGACAATATTTTATAGCCTTTTATTACATGGCCCTCATAAAAATCAGAATCCAACAATTTTTCATTAACTATTTCAGCATTTTTTTCAAGAGCACTCTTTTTTAAAAGTATAAATTTATTTTTTATCAGTAAGTAAATAGCAAAAAAAGATAAAGCAATAAGAAATATAGAGATCAATTGCTCTTTAGGAGTTATTTCAACATATGGAATCTCCCTCATCCTTAACACATGGTAAATTATCGCAAATCCTATTATACCTAGTAAATATAACCTTATTCCAAAATATATAAAATTTCCTGAAGTGTAACCTGGATTATTATTCCCCATATAATCTCCTTAATAAAGTGTTTATAACATTTTTTTGGTTTTGTTCTATTAAATTCAATTTAATTTGTAAAAAATGCCTCTCAATATCTAATTATAGGATTATACAATATGTAGTCAATATTTCTTTCCCTTAATCATGGTTCAGACAATTTTTTTGGTAGGTACAAATGGTGATTTGCCCTGTTCTGTGATATCTTTATGAATTGGGTGAATCGCCATTCACCCAACAATCTCCCCAAAATTTCTCTCCTGAGATGTGTCCATATTGTGACTATAAAAATATATCCGAAGTGATGAATAATGGCCTGATCCCTTTATATCAGAAGGGAAGATGTGAGAACTTTTATTACTGAAACATACGGACGCTGAAATTAGACTGTCAAATATTAACTATCACTATCTGATTAGAATCTCCACACATGAATTCTGTTGTCAGAAGTATAAAAGTCAAAAAGAATAAGGCTCTTCATTATAATTTCAGAGCCGGGTTCTACATATTTTGATAACCTGAATCTATCTCCAAGTCCATCAATACTGAATATGCTTAATGTGAATTTTGAATTATTTTTAAATATAGTTGTTACTCTCGTGAATTTGTTGCTGCTAATATTACCTTGAAACATAGTATTATTTACAGGGCGCACTTGGTATAAAGAAACTTTAGTATTAAAGGTCTCCCTACTAAATTTCCATTCGAAATTTATTTTTGTGTAAGGAAGAATTTTTATAACCTCTCTTTTTTTTGGTGATGTTACACTTGTTATAAAATTTGGATTTTGAAGGGTTGCTATGGTAATGATTTTTGTTTTTAGCCCATCTTTGATCCCGATCTTCAATGTCAATGCTTTTCCTGGGTTTAACTTTTTAAATATCGAATTCGCAAATCTATTGTAATTCAGTTTTTTCAAGCGAAGTCCATTTAATTCGGCAGAAACAATCTTATATTTGTCTGAAGATATTCTAAATCGACACGAAAAGTTGGTTGAAAGGTTTCCTTCGTAAACAAGACCCACCGTAACCGACCCACTTACTTTAATGGATTTTAAATCTATCATATTGGAGCCTATTATTGTGTTTTTGATACTTCTTATATTGTTGTCCGCGTGGATAAGTACGAATAACAAGAAAACTGAAACGAATATTGATAATTTTTTCACATTTAATCTCCTAGATACATATATACAAAATCATTTTGATTTATCTCATTATATCTTACAAAAGTTTTTAATTTTTGACCCGCTCCTCAAAAACAGTCACTATTTGATCACTTTCATGTGAAAAGTGTTGAACTTCAAGGAGAAGCAATGTTGTCGATCAGAAGTCAGGAGACAGAAGTAAGAAGTCATTTGGAAAGAACCTTTTTCAACTTATTATATGCTTCAAGTTTTTTTGCTTTTGTCATCTTATGAATATTCTGAAGCTTCCATTGAACTCCCGGCAGGTGTGAGTAATCACCGATCCCCAGTTTCTTCCAATCGGGTTCACCTGATTTCACTGATAATAAGAACTCTTTCTCACTACCAGTAAGATTCATTTTTATTTTACTGATCAGTTTATCTCTTGCAAAATATAACTGATCAATAGTGATGCTCTTTTTTATCATTCCTGAAAATTCATTATTAAATGATTTACTTATATCTAATTTATTTGGGTCCAGCATTTCTGATATTGGCCGGCTCGACTGGATAAGATAGATCAAAAATACTTTTCTGATCTCTCTGTTGAACATTCTGTTTCGAATCATCATGTGAATATCAAACAGATCTCTCGGGTGTTGCCTGTCAAGAGCTGCGCAAATTTTCCCTCCAAACAGATCCGGGACCGCAAGGATCCTTGCTTCCGGTAACAAGTTAAAGATCGATGATACCTCTTTGGAAATGCTCTTAATTTCAGGTTTCCTTACGAATCCTCTCAAGACCTCATTCGGCTCAATTTTAACCGATACATGATTGCCGGATATAATAAGTTTACCGATATTTGCATTTCCACTCCTGTTTAAACTCAGAGAGTAATCGGGGAATCTGGCCTTTATCGATTCTGAGATCTCTTCCATAATCTTATTCATTCGGGCAAATGATTTATCTCTTTCTTCAACCGGCAGATAACACAGATCAATATCAACCGAAAGTCTTGGAAGATTGAAAACAAAGAAATTTATAGCAGTCCCACCCTTAATGGCAAACTCTCCAAATTTTCTAATAAATGGCAGGACATCAAGAATGATTCTAACCTGATCCAGGTATTTTTTTTCAAACATTAAAACCCTCCGGTATTACCAATTTATATTGACTCAGATATCTTCCACCCTTTTCAATAGTTATAACAGAATTGCCGGAATCAAGGACTTTTTTACTAATATGTTTATTCCATGGATGCCTGTAAAAATCAGAAAAGAATTTAAATATTCGCCTGCTCCTTTTTGATGCATTTTTTAAAACCTTTTTTAAGAGATCCGGATCCATACTGTCAAGCAATTCAAATAGTTGTGCAGTCTCTTCAAAACTTTCACCTTTTCCGACAAGTTCTATCTGTTGTATTATTGCAAGTTCCTTTGATGCTATGAAGAATTCAAAGCCTTTCGTATTCGGATTAACTAAACATTCCTTATCGTTCCATTTTGATGATCTTATTACACGAAGCTCTCTTTCATATCTATAATTCCCAGCCCACAGTGGTAGATTAGTTTTGCTATTCGTAAATAAATATATTTTCTCTTTTTCACGATAGTATTGCCGGATACCAGCCATCTCAAGGGCGGTTTTTGCTCCAGGATAAACATAAAGGGAGAGGTCCGTTTGAAGTGAGTGGATC
>CAYNUG010000161.1:0-4358 GCA_964400545.1 uncultured Clostridia bacterium
GATGCTTCACGGAAGATTCCGGATAGCACTATCATTCCCCGACCTGAAGATGGGGACCTTTATGAAGATCGTTTCCACACCCGGTAATATTTCCGATTATTTCAAAGATCTGATTAAGAAATAAACTGACGGGAGCAATGCCCCCGTCATAAGTTTAGTTTAGCTCAATTGTTTTTGATATTTTCCCTGCATGTCTTGAACTATAGTTAAATTTTACAGTCCCTTTTCCTGATATAATGAACTGATATTCAAGTTTTGAAAATCCGGGTATCATCAGGAATTGTACCTCAGGTCTGTACTTCTTGTATGAAACCTTATTTGTATACTTATTGATTATTTTTCCACTTGTAACAACTTTTATTCCTTTTCCTGATACTTTAAGAGTATCTTCCGGATAAAGCTTCTTATCCCTTGAATGAAAGCTCATCGAGGGAATGGCACGAGCGTTAGATAAGGCTATCTTGATCTTATAGAGACCTTTACTTATCATTTCCGGCTTCAATATTTTCATCGATATTTCAGGAGTATTTTTTGCGGAAAATATGATTGCAGACGCATTTCTGTGCACTAGTTCCTTAAGCATGAAAGGGGGAGGCATCCTCGTACTGAACTTTGTCCAACCTCCGATCTCAATATCACCGTAAACCGGATGTTTGAAAGGTTTCCACTTTACAAAAGAATCACCTTGATTGAGATTATCATCAAAACGCAATCTTTCATCTTCAAGGCCCCTATCTCCGAAAAACCCTTCTCTGTCGGATCCCTCAGCTTTTTTTCTTTTTATTTCAGTCTCTTTGATAGAAGAAAATGTTTCCTGAGAAGACATATATAGTTCTCCTACAAAGTTGTAGGTACCCTGAGTCATTGCCATCCATTCGCCGAAATCTCCAAAAGTACTATATAGATCCTTCCAGCTGATCATATATCTGTAACCCGGAACAATTCTTTCTGCCTGTTTACCGAGAAAATCATAAACTTCAATATCTCCTCTCGGGTATTTTCCCTCTGATTTTGTACTAGGTCCTCGAAGGAACATCCCTCCGTTATTATGAAATAACCAGGTCATACAAATGTTAGGCCTTTTGACTACATATTCCGATATCGCTTTCAACCCAACTCCTGAAAATGGATAATCTCCTGCTCCGGATTGAACATAATCAGGTGCCCAATCATATCCCCAATTCCTGTTAGGATCGACATACCCCTCAGAATCTTCATTTATCTTTCCGTCTCCGTCATTATCAATACCCTCAAGGCCAAGAAGTGTCCATTCACCTTTCTCTCCCTGTTTAACTCTTATCATAAGCCTCGGATCCTTCGGATTGACCTTGAACTTTCCATCAGGATCTTTCTTCCTCATCATACATATATTCCCATCACCATCCAGATCATCAGGAAAATCCTCATCGAATAGTCCATCTCCGTCATCATCTTTTGGTATTCTCAGTCCTCTGTTCGAATCCGTAGTGTTCCCATCATTGAAGAAATGATATCTACCGTCCGGATTTACTATCGGATTTACATAAAAACATTTTTTATCAACCAATGATGTGATCTGCTCATTCACTCCATAATTTGTCAGAAGATAATTAAGAAGATAAAGAGTGACCTCTGTTGCCTGGATCTCATTTCCATGAATATTCCCATCAACATATATTCCCGGTTTATCAAGTGCATTTCCCGTTTTCGGATTATTTATTGTCATCGCATATATAATCCTGCCCTCTTCACTTTTTCCTATCACATCGAGTTTTGTCAAAGAAGGGTATGCCTTATTAAGCTTTTTTAAGGCTGTGACTACCATATCATACGAATAATAATCATCAAAAGTGAGAGGGACCTTAACTTTATCTGTTGAGAATCTACTTTCAGAATTCAAAGTGATTGCAAATATCAGAATTAAACAAAATATTATAATTTTTTTCATTTTTTTACTCCTACACTAACAGTTTTGGAATCGGATGAAGCAATATTTGTTCCAGATTTGATCCTTATCAAAGATTTTCCGGACGAATAAATAAGCCATTCAACAGAACTGGCACTATTCCCTTTAATGCTTTTGATCATGCTCCGTTTCATGCCCTCTAATAATTTGATCCCCTTCCCTGCTATAGTAACGATCACGTTACTGATCCTTCCATTCTTTTTTCCCATTGCGGTAGGATATGGGAGAAATCCCATATTTTCGATCCAGACTTTTATCCGGTATATTCCGGATCCGATAGAGGTAACTTTCACATTACCTATCTTTATCAGAGCCAGTTTTTTTGTTATCTCAAAAATAAAAGGAACCTGCTTCTCCAACAGTTCTTTTATCATCGAAGCGGGAGGAACTCTTTTAGCAAAAGGACTCATCCCTCCAATCTCAACTTTCCCCAGTGTCGGATGATCAAATGGCTTCCAATCTATAAATCCTCTTCCTTCGGGATTCTTTTTTCTGAAGTCAAGTATTGCCATTTCCTCAGGTGTTCCTTCAGAATTATCTTCAGGTTTCTTCATTTGCTTTAAAAACCCCGCCATACGTTTTGGTGTCATAATCCCATTTTTGACCCCGTTTATTAGAAAATCAGCTTTTATATTGTCTGGAGCATTTACTGATTTCAGAAATTTTTCTATCTTTTCTTTTCCCAGTGCGAGAAAATCATCTTTTGTCATATTTTCAAGCTTTTCAGCTGTTATATCATCATTAGATTTTTTCTTCTCCACTTTCGGTAGTGTCCAGAAATCCATCGAAAAAGAAGGAATCCCCAGATGATAATATGACCACAACTCAAAAGAACCATCCTTTGCCTTTGCAGAATCTAGTCTTTTATGATCTAGTTTTGCTATTTTCATGTATTCTTTATATTCTTCGGAGATCTTCTTATAAAACTTCAGGTCTTCTTTTATTGGATTTACGACAGCACCAAGTCCAAGGAAGCTCGCAACCATTGATTCGGTCACTTCGAATCCCGGAGGGACAATCTTCTTTACAATTTCCATTATTTCTTTCATGGAATATGTCTTGTCGGTATCAACATTCATAAATTTACCAATCGTTTTGGGTATTTTTATCTTTGACATATCAACTTGACCTTTTCTTCCGCCTCTTGGAGGGAACTTACAAAAATTAGAATCACCGTAAGTCATTGTCATAGCAATATCATTATGGGAAAAAATAAATTTAAAAAGGTTGAAAACTTCTATTTCACTTCCGGGCCATTCACCACCCTTTTTAATAAAAGGCTTAAAAAGATGAGGGAAATTAATTGAAATATCGACACCACCGCGTCCATCCTCATTATATTTTCCGTCACCATCGTTATCGATCCCTTCTGTATAGATTTTATAGAGGCCTTTTTCTCCCTTCGACCAATCTGCCTTTTTCATAAGGTTACTGTTTCCTTCTATCGGGATTAAGGATCCTCCCGGATCTTTAACTCTCATCATGGTGATTAATCCATCTCCATTCAGATCTTCGACACCATCTTCATTTGTCATATCATCATTATCATCATTTACAGCCTTTCCATTTCCGGAATCTTCATAAAGAGGCTTCTTGAAAAAATTCGAAGCTGCATCAGGATTTCCGACAGGTAATATATACCAAGTCAGACCATTTCTCTTGTCTTTGCTTTTGATCAGTTCATTAATAAGAAACATTGATGCTTCAGAAGCCAGAACATTCAGACCGTTCATATTTGCTGCAATGAAGATACCCGGTACAGTTTTATTTTTGTTTCTAATCTGATCGCCTATTTCCAAAATATAAAGGCGGTTCTTTCCGGGTGTCACGGCAATTTCATGCAATTTCGCAATTTTTTTGTTCTTTTTTACAATGTTATTAAGAAATTTATTAATTTCTTGCGGATTATGATACTTTGAAGAATCATAATCATATTGTCCACCACTTATCAGAGTAACTAAAAGTAGGATGGAAAGAATAATACCTAACATTTTACTTTTCATATTCACCTCTTTTGATAATGTTAAATTTATTATACGATAATTGTAGCAAATTGTTTCCTGCTTTAGATTTATTTCCTATAATTCAATAATTTCAGGCCACGGGTTCCTTAATTCCGGCTGTCAGAAGAATATTAAACAAACCACTCTGAATTTTGCTCATTAACTCTGGCAGGAAAATGAACCAGCCCTCGAATCATCCCTTTCAAGCAATTAATAAAAATAGATGGATCTTTTTGATCATTGTTTTTTGTTGACTTATTAACTATAATAATATTAATGAGATATGCTTTCAGATTATCTGTAATGTTAATTGTGATTCTTCTGCTGATCCCGGCAGAATCGAAAGGGATGATCTATAAATTGGATATCAAAGATACAATCGATTCTATTTCAGAAGAATATTTGACGGA
>CAYNUG010000162.1:0-4330 GCA_964400545.1 uncultured Clostridia bacterium
TCTTTCCCGAGTTTTTCCACAACTTCTGTTTCCCCTACGATAATCTTTTCAACATCCTGACTTTCCCTGAAACCCTTATGATGGATCTGTGCTTCTCCCAACAACGTAGAAGTAGCAGAATCAACAAGATTGTTTTTCATCCCTATCATGAAACCATCAGTTATTATAAGAGAAGCAAGTCCCACACCTATTGCTATACTTGCTATTATTGTTCTCCGTTTATTTCTGAGAATATTCCTCCATGCCAGTTTTAAATAAAAGATCATTTTTTCCTCCAGGATTTCATCAGTGAGTCCTCATTGCTTTTGCCGGATCTGTCCTGGCTGCTTTAAGTGCAGGGAAAAATCCGACAACAGTTGCCGACAGGAAAACAATAATCCCAGGAATTATGAAACTTCTCAAATTTATCTCAGATGTCATATACTGAAATTTCATACCTCCATAAGTAATTGGCTCCGGTAATGAGATACCATGTTTCGAAAAAATATAATTAATTCCGATCCCGGCAATAGATCCCAATACAATACATATCAATGCAAGAATGTTGATCTCCGTCAGGATCAATTTTATTATATCCTTTGGTTTTGTCCCCATCGCTTTCAGTATCCCGTATTCCCTTCTCCTTTCTAGAACAGACATCAGGACCGTATTAAGTACACCCACAGCAACAACAAACATGATGATCAGCAACATAACCCACATACCGGCAACATCTGCTTTCATTGCATTATAAAATGATTTTGCAAATACCTGCCATGGATCTACAGCCAATTCATCAGAGTTTATATTCTCCGAAATTATCTCATTAACTTCAGCAACATCTTTCAAATCATCAACAATAATTGCGATCTCATGTATCCTGCCCCCCAACACAAAAAATTCCTGTGCGGAAGCGAGAGGGATATACATTGTTATTCTATCCTCCATATCGTTTCCGCTTCTGGAGAGCCCTACGATCTTAAACAGATCATTGGCAATTGATCCGTCCGCTCCTTGACTTATAACTACAAGTTCCTTCCCGATTTCTGCTTTCAGTGTCTTTGCCAGACCTTCACCCAGTATCACTTCGTATGAGTCGGGAGAACTGAAAAGATCACCCCTGATAATTTTTTTGTTAAAATTTGTAGTCGCAATCTCACTTTTCTGATCTAAACCTGTGATCTTCACACCAGTACTTTTATCTCCAACAGATGCTATTCCGGCTGAATATATCCTCGGCGAAAATGATTCTACCTTTTTTATTCCGGAAAGTTTTTCCGAGATCTCCCCATAATTATTTATTGTTTTATAAAGTGAAGGTTTATCAAGATAATTTTTCTCATGTATTTGAATATGTCCGAGATTATTCCTTGTGAACATGGAAATTATCTGATTGTAAGATCCGTCAGAAAAACCTATAAAAAAAGCTGACAGAAAAAATCCGCCAAACATGCTTAGTGCAGTCAGAATACTCCTTCTTTTCTGCCTGAAAATATTTCTGAATGCGATCTTTAAAATAATCATATCAGATCCTCTTTCTTAAATTTCTTAATGAGAAGATACTTTTATCAATTTTGTGACCGAACTTTGCCTCAATATATTTAATTATGGTTTTCTTCCCTTTCTTCCTTGTCGGGATCAATTCCATTACCGAAGGTATCTCCCGGTCACCGAACTTTTTTACATCTTTAAAGTACATTTCCCTCATCAGATTACCTTTTTCATCATAATATTTTTGAAAAACGGGAATAGATCCGTTTTTTCTAACGGCTATTATTACGTGTCCCCATATTATGGGAAGACCCTCCCTGGGTATACATTTCACATACGTATTAGAATCAGATTCATTTTCAGGTTTAATTATCTTAAAATTATAATCTTCAAGATAAGTGTATTCTTTGACAAGATCATCATTTGTAAAATCAGATCCCATCCACGATCCCATCATCATTGAAGGCGGAATCTTCATTACTTTGTTTGTCTTGGGAAGATAATTCCACATCTCTCTTCCTATCTTAAGTGTGGCCATACCTTTCTCCTTTTTCGGTTCGAGAATCCTCATGAAAGTTTTTTCTTTCCCGAGACTCCACGATTTGATCTTCAACTTTCTTTCCCAGTGTGGAGTAATGATCTCCATTTCAAACAATCCGTAACTTGAAGTACTTCTGTATAGTTCGTCAACCTTCCGGACCAGTTCTCTTGCATATTGGTCATCATTTGGCATTAAACTGATAGAAAACATCAAAATGAAACATACAGACAATATTTTTCTGATTATCATTTAGGCCCCTCCCTTCTGTTTTTATCTATTTTTATACCGTTAAGAACCAAATATATAAGGTTCTTTTCGATTCTCTTGGTATTGATGGTTTTCCTGTCAAGAATCCATTGTACCATTATTCCATCCATGGCACCGATCAGAATACTGGCTGTTTCGAATGGATCAATATCTTCTCTTATACTTCCATCCTTAATACCTTCAATAATGATATCTTCAATCATTTTCCTGTAAATATCGTAAAATCTTTTCATTTCAGTGAGCATGATCCCTTTTTTATTTCCCTTCATCCCTTCAGCCCAGAAATCAAACATCAGATCAAGATAATTTCCTTCCTTATTGTTTAGTACTTTTAAAATAGCTTTAATAAGGTCCGATAATTTTAAAGCCCCGTTCTTATCAGATAAAAGTATTTTTTCCATATCAACTTCAAGGAATCTTTGAAAATAGAAGAAAGAACTTTGGATTATCTCTTCTTTATCCTTGAAATATTCATAAACCGTCCCCTTACCAATTCCTGCCTGCTCCGCTATATCTTTGATTGTAGTTCTTAGAAACCCCTTTTCAGAAAACATCTTTAAAGCTGCAAGAATGATATCTTCTTTTTTCTTTTCTCTGTCTACTATTAATGCGCACATGTTTTTGACCGACCGTTCGGTCATTTATAATATAATCCAATTCTTCCTGAATGTCAAAAATAAAATCTATTTTTTTGAACGATATCTCTTCATGTAATCTTCGGCACCTTTTTGTTCATCTATACCAAGCAATTTTGAATATGACTTTATAAGCCATCTAAGGTACCCCGGATCTTTCATCTTTTCAAATTTCTCATTCTCTATATATGATATGTCCTTATAATTAACACTTAAAAGTTCCCCCGCATCACGAACTTTCAACCCGCTTTCTTCACGTTTCTTTTTCAGGAATTCTCCTGATATTTCAATATTTGCGTCATAAGATACATCATTACTTTTTTCTTCAGGTTGTTTTTCTTTAACCATTTCCATACTGTTTTGCTCATCAAGATCCCTGTCTGTTTCAAAATTAATGATCTGAGGTTCTACTTCCGCTTCAAAGTCATCTTTAGAAATCTCCTCATCGGAAAGCTTCTTGTAGGCATTGGTTATCAATTCGATCACTTCCTTTCTCTCACTATCTGAAAAATCTCCGATCAGAGGTTCCAACTCCGGGGAATACTCATTAGAATACATTTCAACCAGATATTTATATGCAGCTCTTATGTCATCTGTAGATGCCTTATCCCCCAGTTCGAGAATATTCAGATACTCTTTTCTTTCTTTTAATTTCATTTTTCAATCCTGTCAAAAGATATATCCTTCCCGCTAACAATATTGTCATAAATAGTATTAAGGTCATTTTTTATACTCTCGGTTTTTATTATTTCACTGATACCGATGTCACCATTTACCAACTTCAATATACTGTTGTCATGAAATAAACAACCGGAATACTTTGCATCGATTCTGAAATGTCTTTTTAAGATACTTTTTAGCGAGACACCATAATTCAGATATTTCTTCTCAGTAACCTGGCTGAGAATAATATTAAACCTAAGTGATTTTAGTCCACTTTCAACAATACTGTTTTGTTCGTCACCCAGCCCTGCCAACCTTTCTATAAAACCTGAGAACGTAACAATATCATCATTTTCGATATCTTTACCCAAAGCTTTTTCAACAGTATCTCTGAATCCTTCATAGCTCAGCATATCTTTAATCTTCCTGACTATTATCTTCTTTACAAATATATACAAATTCTCAATTGATGTTATTTCCGGAGTTGTGACCAACACCATTCTGTTGGCAAGTAAAAACGAATCAAGGGTATTCAAGGCTGTTCCGGCTCCCAGATCAATAATAATAAGGTCTGCATCAAGATCTCTGATATGTCTGTAAAGCTTTAATCTCTGGATATACTTTACACTCAATGGATTATAGGATCTCATATCGCCTGTAATAATTTCGAGGCGTGGTTTTGAAGTTTTAATCCTCGTCTCGTTTAACGGGACCTTTTTTTCAAAAAAATCATTAAGAGAACTTTTCGCAGACG
>CAYNUG010000163.1:0-4267 GCA_964400545.1 uncultured Clostridia bacterium
CCTGCGATGTGTAGTATACCTGTTTAAACGGCTACTTTCCCTCCGGGCATACAGAATGCATTAATGATATTGTTATCCTCGATCAGATTGAATTCCCATTTGAAATTTTTCAAATATTTTTCGAGTCCTTCTTCTCTCATGAATGATTCTGCAGCTATTGCAATTCTTATCCCGACCTTTCTTACAATTGCTATCTGTGCCTGATTAGTCGAGAGTATTGATTTCCCCAGCAGGGCCTGATAACTCTGCATTGCCATGGTGGCGAGATTGGAAGCAGGAAGAAGTGCTATCCTTTTTCTCCCGGTGATAGGAACAGTTGTACAAGAAGAAATGAATATGAATGAGATCAATAAGTATAAGAACAAGAACCGGTGCTTTTTTGTTAAGATCATTAGATCCTCCTGGAAGTCATCTTTTTAATTATAATTAACAATAAAGATAATGTATATAGAATATGTCGGGGTTAATGATTTTACAGTCCGATCATCGGAAAGATCTATAATTTAACAGGATTTATTATAAATCAATTGAATTATAGAGAAAATTTTGATATTGTATTCCTTTTTAAGAAGGAGCATTTATGCATAAAATTGTTCAGCGTGAAATATTATCTGAAAACGTTGTTAAACTTGTAATTACGGCAGACCGGATATCAAAGAGTAGAAAAGCAGGTCAGTTCGTAATTGTAAAACTCGGGGAGAAAGGCGAAAGGATCCCTCTGACGATAGCAGATTCAGATCCTGAGAAGGGGACGATAACACTGGTAATCCAGAAGGTTGGATTAACTTCATACAAATTCTTTAATACAAAAGAGGGTGATGAAATTACTGATATAGTCGGTCCGCTCGGACTTCCTACTAATGTCAAAAAAGTGGGTACTATAATTGCAGCCGGAGGCGGTGTGGGAATTGCGCCTCTCTATCCGATAGCAAAGGCTTACAAAGAGGCCGGGAACAAGCTCATTGTCATACTCGCAGCAAGAAATAAAGAATTGATAATTCTGGAAAAAGAGATGAGGGAGTTTGCTGATGAAGTGTTGGTGTACACTGATGACGGAAGTGCCGGTACAAAAGGTCTGGTCACTGCAGGGGTGGAACAAGTGATAAACAGAGAGAATGTCGATGAGGTTGTAACCATCGGACCTGCTGTCATGATGAAATTTGTTGCTCTTCTTACAAAAAAATACAATATTCATACTCTTGCCAGTCTGAATACGATTATGGTTGATGGAACGGGAATGTGCGGAGCATGCAGAGTCACCGTCGGGGGATCCACGAAATTTGTTTGTGTCGATGGCCCTGAGTTTAATGCTCATGAGGTTGATTTTGATGAGATGCTTCAGAGATTGGGTGCTTATGTTGAGTTGGAGAAGATCGCATACGAGAATGCTCTTAACGGGTCTGACGGGGGTGCAGAATGAGCGTAAATTATAAGGAACTTAGAAAGGATAGAGCATCCGACTGGAGACAGGAACTCCGTAGTAGATTGGGAGCAAAAGAGAGAATACAGAGTGTACGGGTCATTATGTCGGAAAATGAACCTGACATAAGAAATAAAAACTTTTCTGAAGTGAATAACGGGATCTCCGCTGAAGAAGCAATCATTGAAGCAAGAAGGTGTCTCGATTGTCCTACTCCGACCTGCATATCCGGTTGTCCGGTGAATATCAATATCCCGGGATTTATTAAACAGATTGAGAAAGGTGACATGAAAATGGCAGCAATTGTACTTAAGAATACAAATGCTCTTCCTGCTATTTGCGGCAGAGTTTGTCCGCAGGAAACTCAATGTGAAGAAAGATGTATGTACAATAAGATCGGGAAGCCTCCTGTTGCTATCGGTAATCTTGAGAGATTTACGGCAGATACTGAAAGATTGAGCGGTGAGATGTCTATTCCTGAGATCAGCGCACCGAATCATATTAAGGTCGCTGTTATCGGTTCAGGACCGTCAGGACTTACAACTGCAGGAGAACTGGTCAAATATGGTTACGATGTCACTTTATTTGAAGCGTTACATGAGTTTGGAGGAGTTCTTGTTTACGGAATCCCCGAATTCAGGCTTCCGAAGGAAATAATGAGAGTTGAGATAGATAATCTTAAAAAAATGGGAGTTAAATTTGTTAATAATTTTATTGTAGGAAGGACGGCTTCATTTGATGATCTGAAAGCTGAAGGATTTAAAGCATTCTTTATAGGTAGTGGTGCCGGGCTCCCGAAATTTATGAACATTCCGGGTGAGAATCTTATAAATATATTTTCTTCCAATGAATATCTGACAAGGGTTAATCTTATGAAAGCTTTTAAGTTCCCGGAATATGATACTCCGATAGTTAAAGGGAAGAATGTTGCTGTTGTCGGTGGTGGTAATACCGCAATGGACTCTGTCAGAACAGCAAAACGACTGGGTGCAGAGAGAGCGATGATAATCTACCGGAGATCTGAAGAAGAAATGCCGGCAAGGGATGAAGAGATCCATCATGCAAAGGAAGAAGGAGTGGAGTTTCTAAACTTAAATAATCCTATCGAATATATCGGCGATGAGAAGGGGAAAGTTAAACAGATCAATGTCCAAAAAATGGAACTTGGAGAACCGGATGATTCAGGAAGAAGAAGACCTCGACCGATCGCCGGATCTGAATATCTGATGGATGTAGATGTTGTTGTTGTTGGAATCGGAACAGCTCCAAATCCTCTGATCCAACAGGCACTGCCGGAACTTGAAATGACGGCATGGGGAACAATAGTTGTAAATGAAGGAATGCAATCAGTAAGCAGGCCGGATATCTTTGCCGGTGGAGATATTGTAAGAGGTGGTGCTACGGTTATTCTTGCTATGGGTGACGGGAAAATAGCTGCCGAATCGATGAATAAATATCTTCAGAACCTTTGATCACAAAAGGCTCCGGAGTTATTTCTGATCTGTTAACCTTTTATCTGGAAGATAAAATTTTCGAGCAAAACTTTCGCTGAATTCTCTCCGATCGTTTTAGATTCAAAATCCAGTTTATAAACTATTTTCAGAATATGTTTTAATCTTTGTGATGTGAAACTATTTACAAGATCAATAAATCTTTTCAAAAAAAATGTGGGTTGATTTAGAACTTTCCCGACATCACTGATCGTAAAATTCTGTTCCAGAAGGAATCTGGCAGTGAATATTTTATTGTAGTGTGTGATCAGTGTCCCTATTATCAATGTAGGTTTAATCCCGTTCGTAAAGAGATATTTCAGGATATTCAGATACTGATTGGCATCCTCTTTTTCTATTGCTTCTGTGAGGTCCCATATACTGTGCGCCTCGATTCCGGTGATCACTTCTTCAATATCTTCCGCATCTATGCTGTTCTCCTCGACATCAGCAATGACCATTTTGTCGAGTTGATGTATGATCGAAATAAAATTATCTCCTTTTATTTCCAGGAGTTTATCAACGGCGCTTGCCGTTATGGATATGCCATTCGATTTAAGATAAGATTTTATATATTCCCTTGTCTGCCTGTCTGTTATCTTGTCGAGGTCAACGGCATTTGTGTTTGTGGAACCGAGTATATTGATCAGTTTTGATACTTTGCCTCTTTTCAGGTTCTTGTAGTCATCCATTGTCAGGTTGAGAGACAGATAGATCACAAGAATTGTATTAGGGTTCGGATCTTTAATATAGTCTGTGATCAGACTTATGTCACTTTTTGAAGGGACGATCTTATTTTGATCTCTGATCACTGCTATAATAAGTTTTCTGGACTGTAGAAAGAAACTTGAACTTCTTGCCTCTTCAAGTATCTCTGTCCATGAATGATCATCTTCCGAATCGAAATAAAAACGTCTGAAATTAAAGTCGCTTTTTTCCTCAAGGAATCCGTTGGAGATCTTTTTTATCAGGATCTCTCCCATGAACTCATTGAATCCGTAAAAAAAATTTACAGTTTTAAGGCCATCCTTTTTATCCAGAGAATTAAAAAATTCAAAAAATGAAAAGTTCGGCATCAGTAATTCTCTAACAATGCGGAAATGATTCTTCCGGCAAATTTTTTTGATATCTTCCGGAGAGCTTCCGATTCTTGTGAGAAAAAATCACCGTTTTCTATCTCATAATCTTCGGAAAAAGTCATGTTTTTGTTCTTGTATATTATTGTGTTGTTCTTAAGGTTGATAAATGAAATGTTCATTACAATGCTTACTGTATACTGGTTCACTGATCCAATATATGAATAAGAGAGGGGTTTGACATTGAATTTTATGATCTCTCCTTCGAGGAGGGCATCGGC
>CAYNUG010000164.1:0-4245 GCA_964400545.1 uncultured Clostridia bacterium
TAATTGCATACTCCCCATGTATTGCCCATGGTCTCGATATGAGCAAAACGGTTCAAGAAGAAAAACTGGCAGTTCAATGCGGATACTGGCCACTTTACCGTTACAATCCGGAGCTTGCTAAAGAAGACAAGAATCCATTTGTTTATGAATCAAAAGATCCTACAGTTGAAATGATGGAATTCCTTATGAACGAAGGCAGATATACAACACTCAAAAGAAAGTTTCCCGAAGTGGCTGACAACCTCTATGAGAAAGCGATCGAAAATAAAAAAGAGAAGCATAAATATTACAAGAAATTAAAAGATCTTTAATATTTTTCTTTTTACAAAAAGATCATGTACTATTAGTTGGAAGGAATATAAATGACAATTCAAAAAAAATCATACGAGGATATTAGTTTTATAAATTCTAATGAAGCCCGACCTATAAGAATACTTTCAGAGTATCTTGAGCCGGCAAAAAGGTTTACAGAGAACGAGATCCATAATACCGTTGTATTCTTTGGATCGGCAAGAGCAAATCCTGATAAGGGAATTAATAAAGAGAATTACTGGAATGCGGAGGAGATGGCCTTTCGACTCGGGAATTTTTCAAAGGAATTGAAGAGTGAGAAGCTATCTTTCACAGTTTGCACAGGCGGTGGTCCCGGTATCATGGAAGCAGCGAACAGGGGGGCAGACAGAGCAGGAGTTAAAAGTATAGGACTTAATGTTGAAATTCCTTTTGAACAATTCCCCAACAAATATATTTCAGAAAATCTCGGATTTGAGTTTCATTATTTTTTTATGAGAAAATTATGGTTCTTCTGTCATGCAAAGGCGATAGTTGTTTTTCCGGGAGGATTCGGTACTTTTGATGAATTGTTCGAAATGCTGACACTTCTTCAGACAGAAAAGATCGAAAGAGATAATTTTTCAATACTTCTGTTCAATAAGGACTATTGGAATTCTGTGATCGACTTTAATGCACTCGTTTCAAACGGAATGATCTCGGAAAAAGATCTGGAATTATTCAATTTTTGTTCCACTGTTGATGAGGGTTTTGAATTTCTGAAGCCAAGGTTGAAAAAATCAATAAAGAATAACTCAAATTGTATCTGAGATTTATTATGAGGTAGAAATGTCAATAGAGAAAATCGAAGATTATCTGATCAAAATAAGAGAAAAAGAAAGTTTTATTTCTCCCGATGTACTATTAGCCATTGAATATGATAACAATACGAAAGATACCTGGGTAGAAATTGAGAATAATGAGTTCACTTCACTTTGTCCTATGACAGGTTTACCTGACTTCGGTACAATAAGAATAGATTACCTGCCTCGGAAAAAAATTGTGGAGCTTAAATCACTTAAATATTATTTCCTTCAGTTCAGGAATGCGGGGATATTTTACGAAAATCTTACAAAGCTGATTTCAAGTCATCTTGTAAAATGTCTTGATCCATATGAGCTTATTGTTGAAGCAGAATTCACACCACGGGGAGGAATAAATTCCAAAGTTTCAAGTACCTACAAAAGAAAGTAGTGAGAATTGAACAGAAAAGGTACAGGTGACTATGGCTACTTATAAAACCATTCTGTTGACCGGGGCAACTGACGGCATAGGAAAGCGAACTGCATTTAAAATTGCAAAGAATAATGTCACTCTATTAATACATGGAAAAAATATGGAGAAAGGACATTATATAAGAGAAAAAATAATTGCAGAAACCGGAAACAAGAACATTTTTTATTTTAATGCAGATCTAAGCTCATTTAAAGAGATTGATGAGCTTTCAAGTGCAATTCATAAACAATTCTCCAAAATTGATGTTTTAATTAATAATGCGGGAATTTATGAAAACAGAAAGATAATTCTCGAAAACGGAATTGAAAAAAATTTCATGGTTAATTATCTCGCTGCTTTTACTTTAACATTGAAACTGTTGGATCTGTTAGAAAATTCCGGAAGTGCCCGAATAGTTAATGTAAGTTCTATGATTCATGCAAATAACATTGATTTCGAAAATTTAAATGGTGAAAAACACTATTCCGGTGAAGCTGCTTACTCTTTAACCAAGCTATGTAACATTTTATTTACTAATGAATTAAGTGATAAAGTAAAAAAGAAAAATATTTCAGTAAACTCTCTTCATCCCGGAGTAATAAACACAAAATTACTTAAAAAAGGGTGGGGAGATTTCGGTGCTTCTACTGATGAAGGTTCAAAGCGAATATTATTCGTAGCCTGTTCCAGTAACATAAAAAATATTTCAGGAAAATATTTCATGAATGATCTCCCAATCAGGTCAGCAGGCATTTCTTATGAGGAAGCTGTTAAGAAGAAACTTTGGGACATAAGTTTAAAATATTCGAATATGAAGTTTGATGATCAGGATTTCTAGATAATTGGATCCGAAAAAAGTATCAACAAAACAATCAAAAAATAATTTTCGTAGTTTTTTGTGGCATGCTGTATTTTTGGCATTGGCCTCAAATTTCATGGATGTTAATACAATAATTCCATCCATGCTGATCAAAGCAGGTGGAAATTCTATCCACCTGGGATTTTTATCAGCTATCATGTTAGGTGGGTCTGGGGTTTTTCAACTGATATTTGCTCCGATACTATATAAAAATGTACTTAAATTAAAATATCTTCTTTTAGGAATTAATCTTAGAATAGCGGCCCTATTTTCAATATCCGCTATGTTCTTTTTTTCCTACTCACTAAAAGGAAACACAATAATTCTATTGATATTCATTCTTATTTCAATATTTTCTTTTAGTGGAAGTTATTCAAATGTATCATATATAGATATACTCGGTAAATCAGTAAAAGAAAAAAGCAGAAAGCATTTCTTCTCAATCAAAGAGATCGTTTCAAGTATCGGGATATTCATTTCAGCAATAATTGTCAGAGATCTTATTAAAAAATTTGATTATCCGAACAATTATTCTTTGCTATTTTTAATCGCAGGCATTTTATTGCTCATCGCTTCTTTAGGTTTTTGGAATTTAAAAGAAATTGCTTCTACCAACCCGGTGAAAAGAAATTTAATTGATTTTTTCAAATTAATACCAAATGAGATAAAAAAAAATCCAAATTTAAAATACTATCTATTGATAATAAATACTTTAGGTCTGGGAATAGGTTTTTTGCCCTTTTTAATTTTATTCGCAAAGGAAAATTTCCTTTTATCATACAAATTAATTGGAAATTTCCTGTTGTTCAGAATTATAGGAATGCTTATTGCAAGTAGTATTTTCTATAAACTATCTAAAAAGATCAATTATAAAGATCTATTAATTGTAGCCGCAATTATTGGAAGCCTTATTCCTATTCTCGCTTTATTATTAAGAAATAATCAGATCTGTTATCAATTTATCTTTATTCTATCCGGTATTTTTGTTTCATTGTTTAAAATTTCGAATAACGGGATCCTGTTGGAAATTTCTACAAATGAAAATCGGACAATTTATGCCGGAATTTCAGGTGCGGGAAAAATATTTTCAACTATTTTTCCTTTAATTGCCGGGTTACTGATCTTTTATACAGGATTTAACACAATATTTTTAATTGTATCTGCAATAATACTTTTCAGTTATCTTTTTATTAAAAAATTAGATTGTAAAGTATTGATTTCACCAAAAAGATAATCAGAAGAATTTCACCGATTTATGCTAAAACAATTCATAAGTGCAGGATAATCAAATTATTCTACTTCGGGATCCAGGAGCTTCATATACTTCTTCTCAATAACACTCCATGAATAATTTTCTTTAAAGAATTCCCGACCGCTTGCCCCCATTTGCTTTCTCAGATCACTGTTACCTAAAAGCAAACTGAACACTTCCCTGAACTGTTTGAAGTTTGTATACCACAATCCTGCATTGCTTCTCTGGCATTGCCCCTTCAGAACTTCCGTTCTACCGTTTGCAATTACCGGAATCCCCAGTGCCCATGATTCGAGTGTTACCATCGATAATGATTCGTATTGAGAAGGAATTACTAATAATTCCGCTCCGGACAAAGCATCAAATTTATCGTTGTCATCAAGGAAACCGAGAAATATAATATTTTTATGATCAGGTATCTCTATCACAGACTTCCCCATAAGAATTAGTTTGGTATCATTTTCTGTCTCATCAGAGAAACGGATGAAATATCTGATTAATTCAGGAACACCCTTGTTCTCATCAAGACGTCCTATATACAGCACGTATTCAGATGAAATGTTATATTTATTCCGAAATGAGGAAGGGT
>CAYNUG010000165.1:0-4200 GCA_964400545.1 uncultured Clostridia bacterium
TCGATGACAGGTTTCCTCTTCATTCCTATGACAGAATCCAGAGAACCCGTCATTCCTACATCTGATTGGTAAGCAGTCCCATTAGCAAGTATTCTCAAATCTGCAGTTGGAACATGTGTGTGGGTGCCGAGAACTGCACTGACCTTCCCGTCAAGGAAAAACCCCATAGCTTGTTTCTCTGCGGTCGCCTCTGCATGAAAATCAAGGATCACGATCTTTGATCTAACTGTTTCAAGCCATTTTTCAACTACGTTAAACGGATTATCCACTACCGGTTCCATGAAAACCCTACCCTGAAGGTTTGCTATTGTAACTTTGATATCATCATTTATCTTGAACTCACAAGATCCTCTTCCTGGAGCGAAATCCGGATAATTCATCGGTCTGATAATACTTTTGTTATTATCAAGATAACTGATCGATTCTCTCTTATCCCATATATGATTTCCACCTGTAACAATATCTACTCCTGCTTCGAATAATTCCTTTCCGGTCTTTTCAGTAATACCGAGACCTCCGGCAGAATTCTCTCCATTAGCTATAACCAGGTGAGGTTTATATTTTATTTTTATCTTATAAAGATGTTCTCCCAGTATTCTTCTTCCCGGCTTTCCTACAACATCACCGATGAAAACTATTGTAATTATAGAACTATTTTGCATATTCGGTTGCTCTGATCTCCCTGATCACTGTCACTTTTATCTGTCCGGGGTATTCCATATCTTCCTGGATCTTTTTTGCTATCTCTTTTGAGATCATGAAAGTTTTATTATCATCAGTTTCATTCGAATTAATTATGACCCTGACTTCTCTCCCGGCCCTTAGCGCATAAGCTTTGTTGACACCTTCAAATGATGATGACAACTCTTCAAGTTCCTGCAATCTTTTTATATAAGACTCGAACATTTCGCGTCTTGCACCCGGTCTTGCCGCTGATATTGCATCCGCAGATTGAACCAGGACACCCTCGATCGAAGTAAAATCCACATCCATATGATGGGATGCTATCGCTTCCTGAACGAGTTTGCTTTCTCCATATTTTTTCACAAGATCAACTGACAATTTTGTGTGAGTTCCCTCAGTTTCACGATCAATGGATTTTCCGATATCATGAAGAAATCCGGCTCTTTTTGCCAAGGACACATCGACTCCCAGTTCCGTTGCCATATATGCGGCAATCATTGCAACTTCCTTTGAATGCTGAAGAACATTCTGACCGTAAGAAGTTCTATATTTCAATTTTCCCAGATAAATGAACAATTCAGGATTTAGATCAGGGATCCCTATCTCCATTGCTGCGTTTTCACCGATTTCTTTTAAATACGAATTGAAATTTATTTTTTCTTTTTCGACCACTTCTTCTATTCTGGCGGGATGAATCCTTCCGTCTGCGATCAGTGATTCGAGCACTCTCTTTGCTATCTCCCTTCTTATAGGATCAAATGATGAAACAATGATCGCCTCAGGGGTATCATCAACAATAAAGTCTACCTCAGTTGCAGTTTCAAGTGCTCTGATATTCCGACCTTCCCTACCGATTATACGTCCTTTCATTTCATCATTCGGAAGATCAATAACGGTTACCGCAGAGGACATCACATGCTCAGTCCCGATCCTCTGTATGGCTGTCGAAATAATTTCCTTTGCCATAAGTGAACTTTTTTCTTTGTTTTCTTCTTCAATAATTCTCAGAATTTTTGCTGCATCAAGTTTCGCCTCACTTTCCATTTCCTTTATTATTGAATCTTTTGCTTCCTGTTTTGTCATCCCGGAGATCTTTTCAAGTCTATCTTTTGCTTCAGAGATGTGATTATCAAGAGTGGAACGCAATGCAGAAAGTTCCTCTTCTTTTAGTGATATGTCATTTTCCTTTTTCTTGATCTCCCTGTCCTTATTGTCAATACTAAGATACCTTTTATCAAGATTTTCCTCTTTTTGAATAAGTCTCCTTTCCTGCTCATTCAATTTATTAACTCTCTGACTATGTTTATTATTATAATCATTTTTCCATGCGA
Organism: uncultured Clostridia bacterium; assembly: GCA_964400545.1. Classification (GTDB taxonomy): domain Bacteria; phylum Acidobacteriota; class Aminicenantia; order UBA2199; family UBA2199; genus UBA647. The sequence continues at coordinate 2,016 of CAYNUG010000165.1, forward strand.
TAAATTCTTCTTTAAGATTTACACTGACTTTTTTCTTAAGCGTTTCCAATTCATCTTCATTCTTCTTTTTTATCTCTGTTTCAGCTTCTTCCAGCCGGTTAAAATCCTTTGAAAGGATTACCTTTCTTAATAGAAAAAATATAACAAATGAAACAGCACCTCCGATTAAAATTGACAGTATATCAATATTACCCATTTTATTTCTCCATTTTACTTTTTCTTGCAAAACTGATCTGTCCTACATCAGTTTTTTTCACGGTCGTAACAATAGAATCAATGTTGTTCAGAATGGATTTAAGTTTATCGTTCTCTTTTTTTAAATAAAAGAACTCCTCCGTAATGTTAATCGATGTAAGGAGGCCTAAACTAAAGGGATCATGCTCATCTGTCCCGTCTTTGATCTTTTTGTATTTTTGTTCAACATGATCAACTATCTCAAGAAATTCATCTGTATCAATCTTTCCGGAGATCATGAAAGAAAAACTCTTCCCCAGTATGGATACAGTGATCTCTTTAGTTTTCATTTTCGATCGATTCTATAAGTTTTATTAACGATTTTACTTTATCCCTGATCTGATCCTTTTCAGAATTATTCATAGAGCTCTCATTTTTAAGATCTTTCAAATTTTCCTTTAAAGTATTATTCTCATTCTTCAGTATTTCCAGGGTTTTTACTAGATTCCTTACTTTATCTTCAAGTTTATTGAGGTCCTCAATATTCATATTTTCTCCTTAACGTCTGATGATCCCAATAGTCTCAACAAGCTTCTCTATCAAAGCATTATGAAATTCATTGACCTCATCATTTGTAAGCGTTCTACCGGTTCCTCTGTATTTAAAGTTCATAAGCATACTTATTTTTTCGGAGGGCACCCCTTTCCCGTCATAAATGTTTATCAACGTATAATCTTCAAGTTCATCAGGTTTGAACTTTTCAATTGTTTCATTGATCAAATGGAATTTGTGTTTCCTATCAATAAAAAATGAAAGATCTCTTGTTGCAGAAGGAAATCTATTCCACATTTCAAACTTTTTATCTTCTTTTCTTTTCACAAGAACGTTAGCATCAAGTTGGCATACATATACAGGTCCGTCTATTTTGTAATGACCGAGAACACCATCTTCGATCTCACCTATATATCCGGCCTTTTCTTCTTCAAATTTGATTTCGTAACAACTTTCTTTTTTAAGAAAACCGTGATATTCATCCGAAATTTCAAGTTCAGCTGACAGCCCTGACTTTTTTAAATATGAAATTATCTGAGATTTAAATAAAAAGAAATCAAATATCCTCCCGTCATTATCTTCCCAGTTCGGTAAGGTTTCATAACCACAGGACGAGATAGTTAACAGGTCTTTCTCAATAATATCTTTTCCGTTCTTTAAAAATACTGTTCCTGATTCAAAAAGGGATATCCTCTTGAATTCATTATTTTGATTTGTTGAAGTGTTCTTTAATATACCGGGTAGCAAAGAATTCCTCATTACTGAAAATTCTGAACCGATCGGATTTCTAATTTCAACATTTTCAGTTTCGTCACCAAAAAGTGAATTATCTTTAAAAGAATGAAAACTATAATTGATCACTTCACTATAGCCATTTGCAGAGAAGTGACCTCTAAAACCATCAAGAAAATGTCTCTTATCATATTTTTCAACAGAATCATTGACAGTTCCCGGGATCGTCGTATCAAGTTTGTCATATCCGTATATCCTGATTATTTCCTCAACAAGATCTTCATGTTTGTTGATATCGACCCTAAATGAAGGTACCTCAACTTTCCACGATCCTTTTTCACTAATAAGATTAAATCCAAGACTCTCAAGTATTTCGGAGGAGACCTTTTCACTTATCTCAATTCCGGTGAACTTTTTCGGAAATTCTTTATCCAGAATTACAATCTGTTTTTCAGGTTTGGTTGGAAATTTATCAAAATATTTTTTGATCTTCGGGAGATAACCCAGCTCATCTGCGATCATCTCAATTGTGAGATCAATTATCCGGGACGTATTTAAAATATCTGCGCCTCTTTCAAATAAATAGGATGAATCTGTTTTCATACCCAGTTTTTTGGAAGTGATCCTTACCCTTGAAGGATCAAACCAGGCACTCTCGATAAAAATATCAACTGTTTTATCACTTACTCCTGAATATTCACCACCCATTACCCCTGCGATGGCAATC
>CAYNUG010000166.1:0-4174 GCA_964400545.1 uncultured Clostridia bacterium
CCTTGATAGAGATTGTAATTGCTATACGTGCAGAAATTTTTCAAGGGCTTATCTGAGACATCTTTATATCTCGCGGGAGATCAATTCTTCAATACTGAACTCCATTCACAACCTCCGTTTCTATCTTGATTTTATGAAGAAAATAAGGTATTCTATTGAAACTAATAATTTTTTAGAATTTAGAGACAGATTCTTGTTAAAATATAATAAAGGAGAGTAACCATGTTTTTATATGGACAGGCTACAGCCGGTGGAGCTGCCCCGCAACAGCCAAGTATGATTAGTGCTTTAATTCCTTTTGTAATAATATTTGTGATCTTCTATTTTCTGATCATTATGCCATCCAGAAAAAAGCAGAAACAGCATCAGGAACTTATCGGTTCGCTGAAAGGCGGAGAAAGAATTGTTACTGCAGGTGGTATTTTCGGAACTGTAACCCGTGTTATGGATGACAGGATCGAGGTCGAAATTGATAAAAATACTAAAATTCAGATAACAAAAACGTCAATATCCACCGTGGTTCAGCCAGGGGGATCGGTTCCGAAATCCTGAAAAGGATAGTAGATCCCGGTTTTAAAATCCTTAATTTCTGGAGGAGTAAATGAATAATTCAAATATGTGGAAAGTTGGACTCATAGCATTGGTGATAATATTCTCGATTCTGATGATTTATCCACCTGATAAAAAGATCAATCTTGGACTTGATCTTAAGGGCGGAATGCATCTTGTCCTTGAGGTTCAGACCGATAAAGCTATTGAGATACAGACGGAACAGAGCATTGAGCAGTTGAAGTCTCTGCTAAAAGAATCGAGCATTAAATATGAAAGAGTTAGACGAGTGGATATCAATAAAATTGAAATCCTCGGAATTTTACTTGATGATGAGAGAAAAGTAAAAGATATATTTGATGATGAATTTAAAGATTATGAATATGTTTTTGCAGGAACACAGATAACGCTTTCCATTATACCTAATGTTGAAATTAAGATGAGGGAGTTGTCTATTGATCAGGCAATTGAAACCATAAGAAACAGGGTTGATGAATTTGGTGTGTCGAATGCTGCCATCCAGAAGATCGGTATGGGCGGAGGTAATAAGATACTTGTTCAGTTACCCGGAGTCGATGACCCGGGGAGAGTAAAAGGACTGATCAAGAATACGGCTATGTTGGAATTCCGAGCTGTTATTTCCGGACCTTTCACCACAGAAGAGGATGCTCTGAAAGATCAGGGAGGCGTTCTTCCTGATGATATGAAGATTTTCAAAACCAATCCCAGGAGAATGGACAAAGGCTATTATATTCTTAAAACGGCTACCGTTGTCAGTGGAAAAGATTTGAAGAATGCAAAGAGAAGTCAGGACAGATATGGAGCTCCTGCGGTCAGTTTCACGCTAAACTCACAAGGTGCAAGCAAGATAAGAAAATTTTCTTCCGCGAACATAGGGAAGAGGATGGCTGTTGTCCTTGATGAGAGGATCGAAACAGCTCCGATCATACAGGATGTTCTCTCTTATGACAATCAGATAACAGGAACATATACTATTGATGAAGTGAATGATATGGCCCTTGTATTAAGATCGGGTGCGTTGCCGGCTCCTTTAAAGTATTTGCAGGAAAGGACCATCGGACCGTCTCTGGGAGCCGATTCAATAAGAAAAGGACTTTATGCTTCCTTATTCGGATTGATCCTGGTTATGGTGTTTATGCTCGTGTATTATAAAGGTGCGGGAATAAACTCTGTAATCGCACTTATTTTCAACTTGATTATTCTTATGGGTGTTATGGCGTATTTCAATGCTACTCTTACCGTACCCGGGATTGCGGGGATCATTCTGACAATAGGTATGTCGGTAGATGCGAATGTTCTTATTTTTGAGAAAATCAAAGAGGACTTGAGAGCCGGAAAGGCACCTAAATCATCGATAGATTCAGGATTTAAGAAAGCCTTTGTAACTATTTTTGATGCTAATCTGACGACGGTAATTGCGGCTGTATTCCTGTTCCAGTTCGGGACGGGACCGATACAGGGATTTTCAGTAACATTGATGATCGGTATTATTGCCAGTATGTTCACAGCGGTTTTTGTTTCAAGAGTAATCTTTGATTTTGTTTATTCAGGAAAAAGAAAGATCAAAAAAATTAGTATTTAACTGGAGCTGAACAATGAGAATTTTTAAGAAAGATCCTGATTTTAAATTTATGAAAAAGAGGTGGCTAGCTTTTTTAATATCCGGACTGATCATAGTAGCCGGAATTTACACTTTTTATACAAAGGGTTTTAATCTCGGTGTCGATTTCACCGGGGGTACAATGGTGGAAGTAAGTTTCAGAGATAATGTCACTGTTGGAGAACTCAGGAATTCTCTTCAGGAGATCGGTCTCGGGAAATCTGAGATCACAAGTGTGGGAAGTGATGAAAATAAGTTTTTTATTAAAACCGTTCTGAGTCTTAAAGAAAATGACAAGCAGAAAGATGATAGAGATATCAGTAGTCACGAGGAGATCACGCTCAGGATGAGAGAATTGTTCATGTCTGATAATGAAAAGGTTTTTCTCTCAGCCGGGAAACTTGATCTTAATAATAGTTCAATTAAGAAGATCACTGATTTTCTGGCATCGAATGGTATTTCGCTCGATGATGCTGCGGAAAGTGCCGAAAAGATAGATGGTCTGAAAAAAGCAAATTCTTCGGGTCTGATCGCGGGAATGGCGGAGATCGAGGGACTCGAACTGAAAAATCGTGTAATGACTGTATTGAAAGAAAAAACATTCTCCGGAAATTTCACTTTTTTAAGTGTAGATTTTGTCGGGTCGCAAGTTGGATATAAACTGAGACAGCAGACTATCCTTGCTACCGTGTGGGCGCTTTTGGGTATGCTCGTATATATTGGTTTCAGGTTCAGGTTTATATTCGGTATTGCTGCAGTTGTAACACTTGCACATGATATTTTCATAGCTTTGTCTTTTATCCTTTTCTTTAATATAGAATTTTCACTTACGGTGGTAGCGTCAATTCTTACGATAGTGGGATATTCACTGAATGACACTATCGTTATTTTTGACAGGGTAAGAGATAATTTAAAGATTATGAGAAAGAATACTACAGAGGAAATTCTTGATAAAAGTATCAACCAAACGCTTAGCAGAACTATTGTTACTTCAAGCACAACGCTGGCTACTGTATTTTCTCTGTTCTTTTTTGGAGGGGAGGTTATTCATGCATTCTCCTTTACTTTGATAGTCGGAGTTATAACTGGTACCTACTCCTCAATATTCCAATCATGTGCATGGTTGAAAATATGGGAGAAGCAATTTAGGGGTAAAAAAAATAAATAGTACTTGAATTCTAACCGTTTTTATTATATATTTGGTTCTGAAATCCTAGAGTATGGGAGGTAATAATGTTTGGTGAATCTTTAATTGAGTCTAGTGGAAATAAAAAGCCTACAAAGCAGTGGCTGACTCTCCCTGTATCATTGGCGTTGCATGCAATATTTATCGTTGCAATAATAATAGTTCCTTTAATGAATGCAGATTCTAATTTACCTGAGGTTAAGGTGTTCAATGTATTTATGACCTCAGCTCCTCCGCCACCTCCTCCGCCACCTCCTCCTGCAGCCAAGAAAAAGACCAAAAGTAAAGCTGATAAAAAGAAAGAGGATAAAGCTGATAATCAACCGATATTAACTGGCAGACTCGTTGCTCCGATCGAGATCCCGGATGAGATAGAAGAAGAAGAAATTACTGATTTTGGTTTTGATGAAGGCGTTGAGGGTGGAGTTGAAGGAGGAGTTGAAGGTGGAGTCGTGGGCGGAGTTCTTGGAAGTCCCGGAACGTCAGATCTGAATAGTATGAACGTTACCAGAGTAAAAGAACCAACTCTTATCAAGAAAGTCAAACCTCTCTATCCGCCGGTTGCTCTTAGAGCAAGAATTCAACATAACGTTGTTTTGGAGGCGGTTACTGATATTTATGGAAGAGTAAAGAATGTTCGTGTTGTAAGTGGTCATCCATTGTTGAATCAGGCTGCAGTTAATGCTATTCGTCAATGGGTTTACGAACCATATATTTTTAATGGAATTCCAAAACCGGTTAAGTTTACGGTTATAATTAAGTTTAATTTGCAAAGGCAATAATTAAACACTATATAGGAGGTATATTATGTCATTTGA
>CAYNUG010000167.1:0-4036 GCA_964400545.1 uncultured Clostridia bacterium
GGGTATGAGATCATATTTATTAACGATGGTAGTACAGACGGTTCTTTGAAAAGATTGATTGAACTCAGGAAGAAGGATAATTCGGTTAAGATTATCAATTTCAGAAAGAATTTCGGACAGAGTGCGGCAATCTCGGCAGGATTTGAACAATGCAGGGGTGATTATGTTGTTACTATGGATGCCGATCTTCAGAACGATCCCGCGGACATCCCCAAAGTAGTGGGGAGGCTTGATGAAGGATTTGATATCGTTAACGGATGGAGAAAAAAAAGAAAGGACAGTCTTACTAAAAAGATTCCTTCCTTCTTCGGGAACAAACTGGTCTCATTTATAACTAAAGTAAAACTTCACGACTATGGATGCACATTGAGAGGATTTACGAAAGAGGTTGTCAAGAATCTTAAACTCTATGGGGAAATGCACCGGTATATCCCTGCAATAGCATCGAGGATTGGTATTAATTCTATAGAGATTCCTGTAAATCATCGTGAAAGAAGATTCGGCAAATCGAAATACGGACTGGGGAGAACGTTTAGAGTTATTCTGGATCTGATCTCAATAAAATATCTTCTCTCTTTCTCTTATCGCCCATTACAAATTTTCGGAAGTCTCGGATTGTTCATGATGAGCACCGGATTTCTTTCCGGTATTTATATTACTTATGAAAAATATTTTCTCGGAAAATCTGCCGACAGACCTCTGCTTACATTTACCGTGCTTGTATTGTTCCTTGGATTTCAGATAATAACACTCGGACTTATTGCTGAAATGCTGACAAGGGTCTACCATGAGGGACTGGATAAGAATGTTTATACAATAAGAGAAACCTACGGATTTGATGATGAAAATATTAATGATCGCACCTGAGCCGTTCTTTGAACCCAGGGGAACCCCATTTTCAGAATATTTTAGGATCAAGTCGCTTTTAAGACTTGGGCATGAGATCGATCTTGTTACTTATCCGATCGGTGAAGATAAAGAATTAAAAGGTTTAAAGATCCACAGATGTTTAAGACCTCCGTTCATTAAAAATGTAAAAACCGGTCCGTCCGGGGCGAAAATATTTCTTGATCTTTTCCTTTTCTTTAAAGCTGCCGGCCGATTGTTCCGAAAAAAATATGATCTTATTCATACTCATGAAGAGGCTAATATCATGGGAGCATTTTTCAGCAAATTAACCGGGATCCCTCACCTTTACGATATGCACTCCTCACTTGTTCAGCAGATGGAGAATTTTAAATTCACCAAATCGAAATTTATCACTTCGGTATTCAGGAAAACGGAAAAAATTTCGCTTGGAAATGCAAGATCTGTTATCGTTATCTGTAAAGCACTTTACGATTACGCTTCGGGGATCACCGATAAAAATAAATTGACCATTATTGAAAATTTTGTTGATAATACACCTGAAAAATTAGACGAAAATGAAATAGGAAAATATAAGAAAAAGTATGGTAAAAAAGGCAAGATAATTATCACTTATGCCGGAACGCTTGAAGCGTATCAGGGTATTCCCCTTCTGCTTGAATGTATGGAAATCCTTGATGACAGATTCATGCTTATCCTGATCGGTGGTAAGCCGGAACAAGTGGCAAAGATCAGGAGTCAGGTTGATGAAAATGGGTTGTCCGGAAAAGTTGTTCTGCTCGGGAGCAAAAAACCGGATGAAATTCCATACTTTCTTAAAATTTCGGATATCCTCGTTTCTCCCAGAATACTCGGAACAAATATACCGTTAAAGGTTTATTCTTATTTGAAAAGCGGTGTCCCTCTTGTTGCAACCGATCTTTACACTCACACACAGAGCATTACAAAAGATATAGCAATATTAAGGAAACCTGAAGCAAAAGATTTTGCGAACGGAATAGAGGAGGCTGCATCTGATAAAGGGAAGGAAATTTCACATAATGCTGTTGAATTCTGCAGGAAGAACTATTCTCTGGACAGGTACGATAAGCTTGTAAGGGAAGCTCTGGGAAAAATAAAAACCGGCTGACTTTACTCTTATATTATCGGGGGTAATATGATCGAAAGATACGAAGTAGATGAAATAAAAAAGATCTGGAGTCCTGAAAACAAATTCAGGAAATGGCTCGATGTTGAAATTGCCATTGCCGAAGTTTGGCACGGTTGGGGTGAGGTCCCGGATGAGAGTCTCAAAAATATAAAGGATAATGCAGACTTTGGTGTTTCACGGATCGATGAGATTGAGAAAAAAGTAAAACACGATGTGATCGCCTTTCTTACATCCGTTGAAGAACATATCGGAAAAGATTCTGCATATATCCATAAAGGTATTACTTCGTATGATATAGTTGACACCGCGCTTTCACTTCTCCTCCGGGAATCTCTCGAATTTATAATTGTAAAAGCGGAGGAGTTTAAAAGAGTTCTTATTAATAAAGCTTTTAAATATAAAGACCTTATCTCAATAGGACGGACACACGGAATTCATGCAGAACCGGTGGTTTTTGGGATCAAGTATCTTATCTGGTATGAAGAGATGGGAAGAAATATAGACAGACTTAAAAAAGCTGTTGACACTATTTCAGTCGGTAAGATATCAGGTTCGGTCGGGACTTATATCCATTTCTCTCCCGAGGGTGAAGATGAAGCTCTTAAAAAACTGGATCTGAAACCGTGTAAAGTATCCACTCAGATCATTCAAAGAGATAGGCATATGGAAATGATGTTTGCACTGGCAGCACTTGGAAGTGCTATAGAAAAAATAGCTACCGAGATCAGGCATCTTCAGAGGACCGATGTTCTCGAAGTCGAGGAACCGTTCACAAAAGGGCAAAAAGGATCCTCTTCAATGCCTCACAAAAGGAATCCGGTTAAGTGTGAAAGGATCTCCGGGTTTGCAAGATTGCTGAGAGGTAATCTGACCGTTGCAATGGAAAACAATGTCTTATGGCACGAGAGAGATATTTCCCATTCGTCCGCTGAAAGAGTTATCTTTCCCGATTCATTTCATCTTGCAGCATACATGATAAAGGATATTCATTATGTGATCGAAGGTCTTTCGGTATATCCGGAAAATGTGAAAAAAAATCTTGATATAACAAATGAGGTTTATTATTCCCAGAGGGTACTGACCTTGTTGCTCGATAAAGGTATTCCCAGACAGAAGGTATACGAACTTGTACAGAAGAATGCTCTTGAGTCCTGGACGGAGAAAAAGGGATTCAGGGACCTGATCTTCAACGATCCGGAAATAAATTCTCTCTGTACTGCAGAAGAGTTGGAAGATGCTTTCTCAGAATCTGCTTTGATGTCCGGGATCGGGAAGATATTTGACAGGTTTGAGGGTGAACTGTAACTTTTTTTGAGAGATTTTTCTTTTTTTTACATATATATTTCAGAGGTGTATTTATGAAAAAAATGAACTTTTTTCTGCTTGTCCTGTTCTTGCTGATAATTCCTCTTACAAACTGTAGTGTGGCAGGGGATGAGAACAGTAACAATGAAAGTGAAGAGATCGGAGGAACTGACAATTATTTAATTGCGGATCATACATCTGTTGATCTGAGTTCAATACCCGATACATGGATAGAAAAGGTAAAAGAGATAATTGAAGTTCATTATTGTCATACTTCTCACGGTGGTCAGATAACCATTGGTCTGGAGAGACTTATGAACGGAAACTTTGCAGATTCTGTTCTGAGTGCTACATATAATTTTTATGCTGACAATTGTAATATGCCCGATACGGATGAGTACTTTTCTATGATGGAGGGTCAGTTTACGGAAGGGTATTGCGAAACGTATATTACTCCCGATCTGTATTGGCAGGGAGATACAGCTATATCACTAACCAAAAATATGCTTAATGGTCATAATATAAATGTTTCATTGTTTGCCTGGTGCACTCAATTGGATTACTATTCGTCATCAACTGTGGAAGATTATCTAAAGGCCATGTCTGATCTTGAAGATGAATTCCCGAATGTAACTTTTATCTATATGACGGGAAATGCCCAGTCTCAGGAACAGAACAGATATGACCGGAATGAGCAGATCAGAAAATATTGCA
>CAYNUG010000168.1:0-4028 GCA_964400545.1 uncultured Clostridia bacterium
GATCATTCTTTCCTATCTTGGGCAAAAGTCTCCCAAGAAAATCGTCCATTCTCTTATAGCTCCGTTTAATGGCATTTACAATATGATCTTCCTTTGAAGGTTTATCGGCAGGTGATCCCGAATCTTTAAGGTATCTCCAGAACATATGCTGTATCCTGTCTGTTTCCTCATAAACCTGTACAAGAAGACCTCTTTTAAATTTTTTAAATGTATCCCAGAACATTTTTTCCCTTTCTTCCTGATAAGCATATACCTGCTGGATAAAACCATCTTCGGACAAAACCCTTTCATTCAGAGCCCAGGTGTCTTCAGCCATCCCCAGAGTTGCATAGCCTCCAATTAATTTTGAAAGATATACAGAAAAAATTTTCGGATGAGACACCGCCATCGAAGGTGAACCCGGATCTATGTTTATAGGTGAAACATAAAGCTTGAACGGATCGATCTCTTCGAGAAAAAACTGAGCTATACCAGCAATCCTTATCAATCCGGCTTTAAAATGAACCTTTTTCCAGTCTGTAATTTTTCCTTTTTCAATAAAGAACTTATCTTTCCCGATATTGATCATCGCTCCGTTCTTTTTGTCGTCAAGAGTAATCGTAAATTCTTTTTCCAAGGCGGGACTCCCTTTAAGAAAAGGATTCCCGGGGCCTTTAAGTATTGCATTAAAAACACCTGCTTTTACTTCTTTCAGTTCCTGTATCACACCTTCGGTTATTCCGGTATCCGTCTTCTTCTCATTAGAATAAAAACTGAAACTTCCCTGAGTTCCCCTGAGATCAGGAGTTCCAAGGCCTGAAAGCATAAGTCCGTAAAATTTTTCAGGGGGAAATGAATAAGGTATTCTGAGGACAGATGAGAATATTCCTTTACTACTGACAATCTTCCAGAAACTTTTACTCTTCCTCATGAGTTCCACCTTTGCTCCTGAAAGAGGTATTATATATTTCCCTATCTTCAGATTTTTTTTCGGTGGTATGATATCCGATCCCGACATCTTTGGCATATATGTATTCCTGTCGGTAGCAAGAAAATCAAAAATATTATGCTTCCCTGGATTTACACCGGTCGAAAAAGATGACCATGCGACAGGAGATATTGGAGGTTCAGTGCTCTGAAGAGGTGTAAAAGTACCTGTTTCCATGAGCTTCTCAAAGTTAGGGAATTTTTCACCTTCCTTCATGAACTTGTTCAAAAGATTATAATCCATTCCGTCAAAACCAATAACAATTGTTTTTTTGAATCTCGCTTTCTTTAATGTTTTTATCCTTTTCATGAACTGGATCAGTGCCCTGATCGGGAATGTCAAAAAATTAAAGATCGCAAGAAAAAACGCAAGGAAAATAAACAAAAATGACCCCGCAAAAGCGAAACCAGCTCCCGGACCTACATATGCAACAGCCGGAAGGGTTAATATTATTATTATAGATATAGCTAGAATTATTCTTTTTTTCATATGTGCATTTTACCACACTCAAATATTTTAGTCTACCCTAACATTTTCAAATATTAATTGAAATTTAATGCAGATTTATTTAGAATCATTGAGGAGGTAAAAATGAAGTTCAAACTATTGACGAGGTTTATTCCACTTTTAATTATATTTGTTCTATTTTTTAGTCCGCTTTATTCATCAACCAATGATGAAAAAACGGAAGGGAAAATTGACAAAATACTTTCGAAATTAGACTCTTTACAACATAGACTTGACATACTGGAAAAGATATCTGACGACATCCTTTGGTATAATAAAGTAGGTGATATAGCATATATAGACAAAGTAAGACATACTGGCCCTCCACCTGCAAATGTCCAGAACCCCACTGCAATGGGTGCAAATAATCCTGTAAAATTCTACTCATATATTTTCATTCCAAGAGCGATAGAAAAGGGACGGAAATACCCGCTACTTATATTTCCGCACGGCGGAGTTCACGGCAATTTCAGTACTTACTACACACACATAATAAGAGAACTTGTTACACAAAAATATATAATAGTTGCACCGGAATACAGGGGAAGCACCGGTTACGGTAAAAATATTTATGAATTAATAGACTATGGCGGACGGGAAGTTGATGACGTAAATAAGAGCAGACAATATATGCTTGATAATTATTCGTTTATTGACAAAGACAGAGTCGGTATCCTCGGATGGAGCCATGGCGGACTTATTACTCTTATGAATATTTTCAATTATCCTAAAAACTACAAGGTCGCTTACGCCGGAGTTCCCGTCAGTGACCTAATCGCAAGAATGGGATATATGACCGACAGTTACAGAGGACTGTACTCTGCAAAATACCACATAGGAAAAACTGCAAATCAGGATGTCAACGAATACAGGAGAAGATCGCCTGCATGGAATGCTGAAAAACTGAAGACCCCTCTCCTGATCCACACTAACACTTCCGACGAAGATGTTAATGTCCTGGAGGTCGAACACCTTATTAAATCATTGAAAGCAGCAGGGAAAAAATTTGAATACAAAATATTTCAAAATTTACCCGGAGGTCACAGTTTTGACAGATTGGACCTTTTAATGTCTAAAAAGATCAGATTGAAGATTTACAAATTCCTTGCTGCAGAACTTAAACCCCCCGTTATTTTAAAAAATATAAATGATCTTAATCAGGCGAGTTACTCAGGATACAAAAAACAATCGTTGAAATAGCGAAAATTCCAGTCTGGTATTGACTTTTTGTTATTTTATGATACTATAAAAAAAAATTTTATTTTTAGTAGATAAAAAAAAGTTTTTCTGTTTTAATGATAGTACAAATGTTTTTATGTCATTAAGTGGAGGAGATTCAGCCTTGATGGAGGCTTGAGAATAAATTAGGAGGAATAACTATGAACAAAACAGAACTTATTCAAAAACTAGCTAAAAAAACAGGTTTGACCATGAAAGATTCCGAAGCCGCAGTAAATGCTATTTTTAATGCAAAACCGGGTGAAGGAATCATTGCTGTCGAACTGGATGCAGGAAAAAAAGTAACAATTCCGGGTTTTGGTGTTTTTAAAACCGTTGCCAGGAAAGCACGTACTGGGATCAACCCGAAAACAGGTCAGAAGATTCAGATCGCTGCCAAGAATTATCCAACATTCAAAGCAGGAAAAACTCTCAAAGACAGAGTAAGCAAATAAGTAATAACTGTAAACCATAAAGCACATATATCTTATCCTCCTGTTTAAGTGGGGGGGATAAGAGCTTTATGATGTTTGTTACTTAACAACATCAAAACAAGAACTATCAGGAATCCTTCGGGAAATACTGATCGAAAAATGGTTTTTATTATAATAATATGTTAAAAAGGTGGAAATAATGGATATTGTGAAAATTGTAGAATTAATTGGGAACTCAAAAAAAGACTGGGAAGATGCAGCACAAAATGCAGTAAAAGAAGCTTCAAAGACAGTAGATGGTATAACAGGAGTTGAAGTTATATCTCAGACGGCAAAAGTAAAAAATAATAAGATCGCCGAATACAGAACTACTGTCAAAGTGGCTTTCAAAGTTAAAGACAAAAGATAAGGTCGAAATACAAGATACAAACTCTCTTTAAAGGGATACTTTTCCTTACAGATCCCTTATGACCATAAGGCGTATCTCGGTCATATCTTCGATCGCAAATCTTATTCCTTCACGTCCGAGACCACTCTCTTTTACTCCGCCGTAAGGCATATGGTCTACTCTCCATGAAGGGACATCACCGATAACAACTCCTCCCACGTTAAGTGTATCCCATGCTTTATTAGCTTTATAGATATCTCTTGTAAAAATTCCTGCCTGGAGACCAAAAACACTGTTGTTCACTTCATCAAGAGCTTCATCAAAGTCTTTAAATTTAGATAACACTGCAACAGGTCCGAAAGCCTCTTTCATACATATATCAGCCTCTTTTGAAACTTCTTCAAGCAATGTCGCTTCAAGTATTGTCCCTTCCAGATCTCCTCCACACAACAATTTTCCTCCCGAAGATATTGCTGAGTGGACCCATATTTTCAATCTTTTTGCCTCATCTTCC
>CAYNUG010000169.1:0-3999 GCA_964400545.1 uncultured Clostridia bacterium
TCTCCGACAGCAGCTGAAAAACCAACCATCCCCATTACTTCCGCATCACCGATATCATCACCCACATAAGCAACTTCATCTTTATCTAATTCATACTTCTCCAATAATTCATAGAAAGGAACCGTTTTATTGAATATACCCTCATAATAATCATCAACATTCAGTTCCTCAGCTCTCTGTTTAACTGCCTTTGATGCTTTCCCGGTTATAATTGCCGTCTTGATGCCGGCAAGATTTGCAAAAAATATTCCTGTCCCGTCTTTGACATCAAAAGATTTAATTGCTTCTCCATCTGGAAGAACAAAGAACCTACCGTCTGATAAAGTCCCGTCAACATCCATAATAAGCAGCTTTACTTTTCTTGCTAATTCTTTCTGATCCATTAGATCATCTCCGTTCTCCACAGGTCATGCAGATGAATAAATCCCTTCATTATTTTTCCCTCTGCGACAATAAGGGAAGTTATTTTTTTCTCTTCCATTAAATTTAATGCTTCCACAGCCATTTTATCCGGATCGATGGTCACAGGATCAACTGTCATAAATTCTGAAACAGGTGAATTGGAAAAATCATTTCCTTTCAGAAATGCTCTCCTCAGATCACCATCAGTAATAATCCCCTCGACAACCAGATCATCACCTGTAATTATTGCAGCACCGTATTTCTTTTCATCAACAAGCCTTATTACTTCCAACATCGGGGTTGACCCTTTAACAACAGGTAATTCTTCCGGATTATGCATGCATTGTGCAACTCTCAACAACTTTCTTCCTATTTCTCCCCCGGGATGATTAGACCTGAAATCATCAACTCCAAAACCTCTTTTTCTCATTAATGCTACGGCAAGTGCATCGCCCATAGCAAGTGAAAGAGTTGTTGAAGCTGTCGGGACAAGTCCTATCGGGCATGCTTCTTTTTCAATACTACAATCAATAACTACATCACTCTCTTTTGCCAGTGAAGAATTCATATCCCCTACAAGAGATATGAGCCCGACTCCAAGTCTCCTGATAAAATCCAGAAGCCTTATTACTTCATGAGTCTCTCCACTCGTAGACAGAGCTATCACAATATCATCAGAATTTATGATCCCTATATCTCCGTGAAGTGCATCTGAAGGATGAAGGAAAACAGAAGGAGAACCAGTCGAAGTAAGTGTTGCAGATATTTTTTTCCCGATAAGTCCGGACTTTCCCATACCGGTTATAACAATCCTTCCTTTGGTAACGAACATCAACTCAACAGCTCTTTCAAACTCCGGTCCAAGTTTATTCTTCGATCTTGATATTGCTTCAGCCTCTATTTCCAGGACATCTTTTCCGGTTTCGATCATGTTCATAAGGTAGTATTATATATTTTTTGAAGCCATATTAACAGAGGTTTTAAATTTTTTAGATCAAGTGAGTTCGCTCCGTCCGATAATGCATTCACCGGATCAGGATGAACCTCAAGGAATACGCCATCTGCCCCTGAGAGAATTCCGGATCCTGCGATTTGAGGGATGAATTCCGGATCACCACCAGAAACTCCTCCTGTTGCTGTAGGCCTTTGAATTGAATGAGTAGCATCAATAATAACCGGATAACCAATCCTTTTCATCACAGGAATATTCCTCATATCCACCACAAGATTCCTATACCCGAAGAAAGTACCTCTCTCAGTAAGTAAAATATTTTTATTTCCCGTTGTTCTTATCTTATCTGAAACAAACTCCATATCTTCAGGAGACATGAACTGACTCTTTTTTACGTTGATCGGCAATCCGGTCTTTCCAGCTGCTATCAGTATATCCGTTTGCCTACAAAGAAAAGCAGGTATTTGAATAACATCCAATACTTTAGCAGCTATATCCGCCTGCCAGGGCTCATGAATATCAGAGAGTACCGGAATCCCATATTTATCCTTGACCTTTTTCAATATTCTTAAACCTTCATTTATTCCGGGTCCACGATAAGAAGTGATCGATGATCTGTTTGCTTTATCAAAAGAAGCTTTAAATATAAGCGGGATCCCAATGTCATCAGAAATTTTCTTCAGTGATCCTGCTATTCTCATTGTCATTTCTTCACTCTCGATAACACACGGACCAAGTACCGAGAACAAATTCTTATTATTTAATTCAATATTTCCGACCCTCAATTCTGAACCTCCTGGTCCTGCATCCTTTCCAGATCAGCAAGGGTCATCAGTATCTTCCTTTGATTTTTACTATTTGAAGACGAAACGACCCCTCTGCTTTCCAATTGATCGATCAACCTACCCGCTCTTGCATATCCTATACTTAACTTCCTCTGCAGAAATGATGCGGAAGCCTGCCCTGAAATAATTATAGTCTCAGCAGCGTTATAGAACATTTTATCAAGCTCACTATTTTCTGCCGACTTTTCAGCTTTTATCTTAGGTTTTATAACTTCTGTATTAAATTCAGGCCTTTTTCTCTTAGATAAAAATTTTACGACCCTTAAAGCTTCCTCTTCAGATACATAGGAACAATGTGCTCTCACAAGAGTAGCGGATTTAGGCGGAAGAACAAGCATATCCCCCTGTCCAAGTAATTTCTCCGCTCCCATATAATCAATTATTGTCTTTGAATCATTCCGGGAAGGAACTGCAAAAGCGATCCTTGAAGGAAAATTATTTTTAATAGTTCCTGTAATAACATCCACTGAAGGTCTTTGTGTAGCCAGTATCAGGTGAATTCCTACCGCTCTTGCTTTCTGTGCAATCCTTGCCACATTATATTCAATATCTTTAGAAGACTCCATCATAAGATCATAAAACTCATCTATAATGATAACGATATAGGGCATTTTGGAAGAATCCTCGAGAGTATCAATCACTTCATCTCCGGAATTGATCATAAGATTCAGTCTCTTATTATATTGTTCGATGTTCCGGACCTGAAGCATAGCAAGCTTCTTATATCTTTTCTCCATCTCGAACATTGCCCAGTCGAGCGCATTTTTTGCAAATTTAGGGTTAACTACAACTGGTGTCAGGAGATGGGGCAAAGAGTTATAAATTTGAAGTTCAACCCTTTTCGGATCAATAAGTATCAACTTGACATCATCAGGTGATGATCTAAAGACTATACTGAGAATTATTGTATGGATCGCGACACTTTTTCCACTCCCTGTTGCACCTGCTATAATCACATGAGGCATTTCTCTTAGATCAGTAATAAAGATCTCTCCACTCTTCGTTTTCCCGAGGGCTATGGTAAGAGGGGAACTCGCCGATGAATACTCCTCCGATTCAAGAACATCACGGAGATGAATGATCTCCCTTTTTTTATTTGGGATCTCAATACCGATCGCTTTCTTTCCGAGAATCCTCTCAATTCTCACATATTGTGCCTCTGCAACAAGAGCAAGATCCTCAGCAAGATTTACTACATCTTTAACTTTAACGCCAATATCAGGAACAAATTCATAAGTAGTTATAACCGGACCTGGTGTATACTCAAGTATCTCTCCGTTTATCCTGAATTCTTTTAACCTTTCACTCAAATCATTCTTTTTTTCTTCAAGCTCCTCATAATCGATCTTACTTTTCTCTGTTGCAGCATCAAGATAAGATAGTGGCGGAGGAATATACTTTTCTGAATTTTTCAATATCTTCCCAAGTCCTTTGAGCAAAGCCGGCTCTTCCGGTAAACCGCTCGGTTTTTTAACTATCTCCTTTTTTTTCATCAAGGACCTTTCTTGAACGGAAGGAGCAATTTTCTTTTTATTAATGATTTCGGAAGAAGATCTATACTTCTTTTTAATTCTTTGTTTCATCCTCCGGTTCTTAAACTTTTCTGATTGAGCAATATAAAATTTTCTTAAGATATTGTAAATTACCGATGCTCCCTGCAACAATTTTTTCAAAATCTTTTGAAGTGATAATTTTGCGATCAGCACCAACGAAACAAATACAAGGATAAGAAAGAGAAAGAATGACAGGAAACCTTTTATCTCGGATTTAAAAAAAACATTTATAAAATCTCCGATAACA
>CAYNUG010000170.1:0-3999 GCA_964400545.1 uncultured Clostridia bacterium
CATATCTTATCCTTGATGTTGTTGAAGAGATGAGAATACTTCAACCGAGCGCAATGGTGCAGATATCAAAGAAAAATCCGGATAGATTTTTAAAAAGAGCAATTCAAATAATAAGATCGGGATTCGGACAACCGTCGGTCTTTAATTCCGATGCAATAATCCAGGAATTAACAAGACAGGGAAAGAGTATCGAGGATGCCAGGAACGGAGGTGCATCCGGGTGTGTCGAGAGCGGTGCTTTCGGAACGGAAAGTTATATCCTTACAGGTTATTTTAATCTTGCCAAGATACTTGAAATAACACTTCATGACGGGAAGGACCCACGGACGAAAAAGATTATCGGCTTACAGACCGGAGATCCTGAAGAGTTCGAAGATTTTTCAGACTTAATGGAAGCATATGAAAAACAGGTCAATCATTTCGCGGAAATAAAAATAAAAGGTAATAATCTGATAGGGGCTATATATTCTGAATATATGCCGGCTCCTTTTCTTTCTCTTTTTATTGATGATTGTATAAAGAACGGAAAAGATTACAACAGTGGTGGCGCAAGATACAATACTTCTTATATTCAGGGGGTAGGGACGGGATCTCTCACCGATTCGCTCACATCTCTTAAATATAATGTTTTTGATAAAAGAAATGTTGATATGAACACGATGTTAGAAGCTCTGGAAAATGATTTTTCCGGTTTCGATCCAATAAGAGATAGCTTTTTGAACAAAACACCGAAGTATGGGAATGACGATGATTATGCTGATGATATTGCCAGGAAAATATTTTCGATCTTTTATAATGCTGTTGATTCTAAACCGGGTCCCAGAGGAAGCAAACACAGAATAAACCTTCTGCCGACAACATCACATGTATATTTTGGGAGTGTTATCGGCGCTCTTCCTGATGGGCGGCGTTCAGGGAAGCCATTGTCGGAGGGGATCTCGCCGGTGCAGGGTGCAGACAGGAAAGGACCTTCAGCTGTTATAAAATCGGCTTCAAAGCTTGATCATTTAAAAACAGGCGGGACTTTGCTCAATCAAAAATTTACTCCATCATTCTTCGAAGGTGAAAAATCTGTCCAGAGTATTGTCAGCCTCATTCGTACCTATTTTAAACTTGACGGTCATCATATACAGTTTAATGTAGTAAGTGCCGAAACACTTCGTAAAGCAAAAAAAGAGCCGGATGAATACAGAGACCTTATCGTGAGGGTTGCAGGATACAGTGATTATTTTGTAGATCTTGTTGAAGAACTTCAGGATGAGATTATCAGAAGAACGGAACATGAAGCGATATAAAGAATTATTTGCAGAATCGGGTCTGTTGTATTCTGCGGCTGTATGGGGGGCAACGTTTTTTCTTGTTAAAGATGCGTTGGACTATATCTCTCCCATGGCACTGATCGCTTACCGTTTTCTTATTGCAGCATTCTTGATGTTCGTTTTTCTCAAAATAAAAAAACTGAAAGTCTTCAACCATTGGAAAAAAGGGATAGTCCTCAGCTTTATCATATGGATGGTATTCTTTCCCCAGACATTGGGACTGAAGTTCACTACCGCATCAAATTCAGGATTTATCACAGGTCTATTTATCGTTTTTGTTCCAATAGCAGGATGGGCCCTTTTCCGCAAGGTACCGGAAATCAACAGGATAATTTCCATCATACTTGCGATCGCAGGGTTGTGGATCCTGACCGGTGGTCCGGAAAAAATAAATTATGGTGATGCCCTGACACTTCTGACCGCAGTTGCTTATGCTCTTCATATTCTTTATGTCGACAAATATATGAGGGATGGTGCGAACCCGTATATTTTAACTTTTCAGCAATTCCTTTACGTAGGAATGTTCTCGCTGATCGTTTCTATCATTACAGGAGGAAGTATCGGTTGGAGTTCGAATACCGTATGGTGGACCATAATCTTTCTTGCGGTCTTTCCGACCATGTCTGCTTTCCTGATCCAGATGGTTTCACAAAAATTCACATCACCGCTGAAGGTTGCGATCATTTTCTCCATGGAGCCTGTATTTGCTGCAATTTTTGCATGGACCCTCGGTGGAGAGAAGTTCGCACTTCACAGGGGGATCGGAGGGATACTGATAGTGACGGCGATCATAATATCTGAGATCCCTTCAATAATCAGAAGAAGAACCACCAAATCCTGAATAATTCCTTATCAATTCTCTTTGTTTTTGACTTTGATCCTCTACGGTTGTAGTATAAAAAAATGGATGTCAACTTTATTCTATTACTTTTTTCACTGATAATTATTTTCGGTTATCTGGCAGAATTGATCTTTGACAGGTTTAATATCTCTGATACTTTGTTGCTGATCATATTGGGGTTTATTATAGGACCTAATGTCCTGAACTATATAAGACCGGAATCATTGGGAATTCTCGCTCCGTTCTTCACTACATTCACGCTTCTTTTCCTTATATTCGAAGGATCTTTGAAACTTGATCTGAAATCTTTTTTCAGGGGTTTCTCTTCGGGAATTCTTATTGCGATATTTTTTTTTATTTTCTCCACTTCGGGTGTAACACTCCTGTTCTTCCTGTCGGGTTTCGATTTCACGATCTCTCTTATGATAGGTTTTGCTCTTGGAGGAGTTTCAACATCATTTGTGCTTCCCGTATTAAATCAGCTTAATCCGGGAAAAGATATAAGGTCTGTCCTGACGGTCGAAGCGGCTTTGACAGATGTCCTCGCGATAGTTTTTGCCCTTGCAATGATCGATCTCAAACTCGATAATGCATTTGCGATCAAAGATATCCTCGACAACCTTGCCGTGCTTTTTGCAGTTGCTGCAGCAACAGGGATAACTGCCGGTGCTTTATGGATCTATCTTGAGGAAAAATTTGTTAAAGACAGAGATTATATGGTCACGATAGGATATGTTGTCCTTTTATATTTCCTGACAGAATATCTTGGAGGGAACGGAGCTATTGCCGCACTTTTCTTCGGACTTGTACTCACTAATTCTGTTAAGCTCAGAATGTCGATTAAAAAGATCATTAAAAATGAGGATGTTGAGGACGGGTCTATAAAAAAGATCATTTCGGCAAGAGAAAAAGATTTTTATGATGAAATATCTTTTTTTCTGAAAACTTTCTTCTTTGTATATATAGGTATACTTCTTGATATTTCCAACCGGAAAGCAATTGTTTATGGAGTTTCTGCTGCTATGATCATCCTTGTAATAAGGCAGACAGGACACATAATAGGACCAATGAAGAAGAGTTTTAATAAAGGTGAATTGTTTCTTATAAATTCATTGTTTGCAAGGGGAATTGCCCCCGTGGCGATCTCGCTGATGGCTATAGACAAAGGTGTATTGAAAGATAAATTGATCATAGACTCCATATATGTAACTATAACAGTAACTATAATTCTCAGTTCTATTATGATCTTCTTTTATAAGAAATTCTATTCAAAGAAAGTGAGTAAATAAGAATAGGCATTGTTGGAATTATGAATTGTTACCGGGAAGATCAAGCCGGAAAAGACCAGAATACAGATCAGAACGGGTGAATCAGCTGTCTTACCGATTCTGATATTATCGTGTAATTACCACTCTCTGAATTTATACGAACTGTTGGCTACAAAATGATGTGAGATGTTCAAAAAATGAAAATTTTTTTTTCTTTTGAAATTATTTTTTTTATATGCATAATAATATATTAAGCAAAAAAATTAATAGTTTTTGACACGTTATTTTTTTGAGTTGTTGACAACAGCGGGATTTTTTCCGATAAAATAAATTTTTTCATTTTTTTTGTTGACAAATGGGAAAAATCGGGTATAATCACAAGCGTTTTTCTTCGGTGAAGGAAATCAGGATCTTTGAAATCTGAGTAGAGTGAGTTTAAGCCAGTAAATAAGACTCTGTGCTTATGGATGTGTCGTCCAAAAGCACGGTTTAAAGTACTATAAAATAGACAAATTTAAAAGCTAGATAAATCAAACTGGAGAGTTTGATCCTGGCTCAGAGTGAACGCTGG
>CAYNUG010000171.1:0-3971 GCA_964400545.1 uncultured Clostridia bacterium
TTATTAACCTTGCTTATCAGAAGGGAGCTTCTTTTTATTTGCAGGGCGGAGACATGATAAACGGCTATACTTCAAGCAAAGAGGATTTCCGGACACAACTCCGATCTTGGAAGAATTCCCTTTCCGGATATTGGAATGAGAGACCTGTTTATACATGTATGGGAAATCATGAGGCTTTGATCAATGAATATGTTCTTGAAGACGGAAAAAGGAAAAACAAGTTCGGGTTGGATAAGTGGCCTTACGATACCGAAAGTGCTGAAGCTGTTTTCGCTGAAGAAATGGTATATTTTAAAAATGGACCTGAACTTTCCGATAAAAGAAGGCCAACTTACAGTGAAAATGTATATTCATTTCGCTTCGGCTTTATTAAGATCATCGTGTTTAATAATAACTATTGGAAGGGCTGGATGAATTTTGGCGGTTCACCTGAAGGATATCTTTTTGATGACCAGTTAGAATGGATCAGGAAGGAATTGAAAGAGAGTGAAAATGATCATAGAGTGAAGTATATATTATTGTTTGCCCAAGAGCCTGTTTTTCCAAATGGAGGCCATGTAAAGGATTGTATGTGGTATTTCGGGAACAATAAAGTCAGGGGATCTCATTATTCCCATGAGACAGGGAAGATTATTCTTGAGAAGAAGGGGATAATAGAGGTAAGGAATGAATTTGTAAGGATGATCGACAATAGCAGCAAAGTTGCAGCTGTACTTGGATCTGATGAGCATGCTTACCATAAGGTCCTGATCAATAGGAATGTTCCTATAGGAAAACCCGGAGAAACGAAAAATTATTCTCCTTTATCAGATCTAAAAAATTCAACATGGTATATTGTGTCAGGAGGAGCAGGAGCTCCATATTACAATGAAGAATCTACTCCATGGAATACTTTCTGGAAACACAATAAAGAAATGCCTGAGAACAGTTGGGCCCAGAGAGGTGCGTATTATTATTCATCTCAAGAGAATATTTTCATATTTGAAGCAAATGAAGATAGAATCTCAATGACAGTTTATAATCCTTATGGAGAAAAGATCGACCATTATCCGGATATGATCCGTTCAAGAAAGAATTAAAATCTACATTATCGATCTGTAAATATATATCAACAAATGAATTGTTCCTAGCGAATATAATCCTGCCAGAATATCATCTATCATAATTCCGAATCCACCTTTTATCATATCGGCCTGTCTTACCGGGAACGGTTTCCAAATGTCAAATAAACGGAATATAAAAAATGCTGCTATGTATGCTGATATGCTTTTAATCGAGAATAATGCCGGAAGAAAAAGAAGAGAAACCATTTGCCCTGCAACCTCATCAATTACAATTTCGTGAGGGTCTTTATGACCAAAATGTTCTTCAGCAATACGAGATGGGATTATACCGGCAATAAAGATCAGAATAATAGCTGTCATCATTACCAATGGATCAGGTTTAAAAAAATAGTTGAACAAAAACACGACTCCGGTCGTAACACCCGAAGCGATAGTGCCTGGTGCGAACGGGAATTTCCCGACATTAAAGAATGTGGCAAATAAGATAGCAAATTTTTTCATATTTTTTCACCTAGAACGAGTTCGTGATCGTACCCGTTTATTTTTATTTTATAGGGAGAATAATTATCTTCAAATGGAGTATTCACTTTTGTCAGTCCATCTGTCTCCGGAGATTGTGATGATATCCTTCCAATAGTTGTGTTGTTGTCCCATGGACCGAGAGGGAGAAAACTCATAACAGAATTAATTATTGATTTGTTATATATCTCAAGATTTTTGTCGGAAATATCAAGAATCTTTTCTTTTCGATTCCCTATTATTTCAGGATGAATTTTGTCTTTGAAATCAAAAGCTTTTGTGTTTTCTTCATCAGAATATCCGAAAACTCCAACCCTCTCTAGTCTATTTTCATAAATAAATGATTCCAATTCTTCAAAATCACTTTCCTGTTCTCCGGGGAAACCTACAATAAAAGATGATCTGATAACTGCATGCCCGAAACTTCCTCTTATTTTTTTTATAAGTTCCGAGTTTTTATAGACACCATTACCACGATTCATTCTTTTCAAAACATTATCTGAGGCATGCTGAAAAGGAAGATCGAAATATGGGAGGATAGAGGGATTGTCAAACGCTTTGATTATTTTTTTATCAACATCTTCAGGCATTAGATAAAGGACTCTGATCCAGTCAAATCCGATCTCCGATAATTTGTTGAGGAGTTCCGGCAACGCTGAATCCTTATTTTTGTCCCTTCCGAAGAATGTAGAATTCTGAGAAATGAGATTGAGTTCTTTGAAGCCTCTATTTTTGAAATCCTGAGCTTCCAAAACAATAGATCCAATCTCCCTTGACCTGAATTTTCCTCTGATAGATGGAATAGAACAGAACGCGCACTTCATGTTGCAACCTTCAGAGATCTTGATAAATGTAGTGTTCGGAGTAGTGGTTATGATCCTTTTATGTGAATCATTATAGAGAAAAAGCTCTTGTTCACTGTAATTCCTCTCTTCATTCTTAGAGATCATATCAGCAAGTTCTTCTATTCCGTTAACACCCCATAGAATATCTGCATTCTTAAATGATTTCCGGATATCAGAATAATATCTTTCAATAAGACATCCGAAAACAGCTACATGCTTAACATCACCACTTTCTTTTCTTTCAAAAGCACTGAGAATTTCATCGATACTCTCTTCTTTCGCATCTCTTATAAATCCGCAGGTATTGATAATGATCCAGTCCGTTTTCTCATATGGGGAAACCAGTTTTATGTTTTTCTCTTCAAGCATTCCACCAAGAACTTCGGTGTCAACGACATTCTTGAAACAACCGAGGCTAATGAAAGATGCTTTTATTTTCTCATTTCCCATTGCAGAATTGTATCAGAAATTAAAAATTCGGGCAAACTGTACTAATAGATTGACTTTCCGCCATTAAACTGTTAAAAACAGAATATGAAATGTAGTAACTGCAAGGCAATTGTTTCAGGAGATAGTCTGTATTGTAGTAATTGCGGGCAGAGTCTTCTCGGGTCCGACTTGCAGATCACACGAAATGATTTTACACATGAACTTAAAAATAACAAATCATTACACTTTAAAAATGGAGAGAATTTTGGAGAAAGGTATAAAATAATTTCCGAACTTGGGAAGGGCGGAATGGGTCAGGTTTTTAAAGCTCATGATAATGTCCTTGGTATTGATGTTGCATTGAAAATGATAAGACCGGAATTCCTTATGAACAAAAAGATGATATCGAGGTTCAAGCAGGAGATCCTTCTTGCTCGTGAGATAACTCATGAGAATGTAAGCAGAATCTATGATTTTGGTGAAATAAACGGAACTAAATTTATTTCAATGGAGTTTATAAGTGGAAGGACGTTAAAAGATATAATTAAAAAAGAAGGGCCTGTCGAGATTGAAAAAGCTATTAAGATATCTAAAGCAATATGTAGCGGGCTTGCTGCTGCACATAATAAAGAAATAATTCATCGGGATCTGAAACCTCAAAATATAATGATCGATGAAAATGATCATGTTTATATTACAGATTTCGGTCTGGCCAAATCGGTTAGCAAAGAGGATGTCAGTCAAACCGGTCTTGTTATAGGAACACCTCAATATATCCCTCCCGAACTTTGGAAAGGCCAGATCGCTGATAAAAGGTCTGATATATATTCTCTTGGAATTATTATGTTTGAAATGGTTGCTGGTAAAGAATTATTCCAATCTGAAACCGATTATGGTTATCTTCAGAAACATGTTAATGAAGCACCTGAATTCCCTAATAAAATTAAAGAAAAACTTCCTACATTTTATAGGAATCTGATACTGAAATGTCTGAACAAGGAGAGGATAAACAGGTATCAGAATACTAATGAGATCTTACGTGATCTGAAGGAAAGAATATTCAGCAAGGGTACTTTTATCAGTGAAATAGAGAGATCTATAAGAAAGACAGGAC
>CAYNUG010000172.1:0-3938 GCA_964400545.1 uncultured Clostridia bacterium
AGTCCTCGGGCATCGAGTCCCGCAAAAGCAATACACGCCAACGCCGGTTTGGGATCTGGGATAAGGGGATTGGGATTTGGTGGAGCTTACAGAAGTCAGAAGACTGTAGGGGTAGGCCTTGCGTCTACCCAATTCTGAAGTCAGAAGAACGTAGGGGCAAAGGGCACTTTGCCCGGAATCCGGTAATTATAATTCTCAATTTTGAATTGTATTGAGAACAAAATTTGTCACGTTTTAAAATTAGATTGATTTACTTGGTGTTTTTATTTATAATTTTAGAGGAGGTAATTATGGGATTATTTGATTTTGTAAAAGAGATGGGCGAGAAACTTGATACACAGATGGATCTGGCTGCAAAAATAAATGACAGCGGGATAGAAGTTCGAGATATGAAGGCTGATTTTAAAGATGGGGTTGCCTCTGTTTCAGGTGTGGTCAACAGCCTTGCTGATAAAGAAAAAATTGTTGTGATACTCGGAAATCTTAAGGGAGTAGAACAGGTTGATGAATCACTGAATATCGCTGTTGGAGAAAAGGAATCGAAATTCTACACTGTTAAGAGCGGTGATACGTTGGGTAAGATCGCTAAGGAATTCTACGGAAATGCCATGAAATATCCAGTTATTTTTGAAGCGAATAAGCCAATGTTGAAGGATCCGAACAAGATCTATCCTGGACAGGTTCTAAGAATTCCTGAACTTGACTGATCTGATAAATGATTTTCAAAAGGAGAGAAAAATGAGAAAGACCACTTTATTTGTAATATTGTTTTTTGTTATGTCTGTTTTTATTTCCACTTTAGTATTTTCCAAAGATACAACTCCGGTTAAAACTGTAAAAGTAATAAAAAAAGTTGATAAGACCAAATCTGATCCTACAGTTTATATCCGGGACAATGGAAAGAAGTTTCATAAAAGAAATTGTAAACTTGTTTCGGGAAAAAAGGGAATTAAACTGAGTGAAGCAATTAAGAAAGGCTATGAACCCTGCAAAATATGTTTTGGTTCTAAAATGGTATACGTTACTCAGAATGGGAAAAAATTTCATAAAAAGGGATGTAAGATGATAAAGAATCCTAAAGCCATTCAGATGGGGCTTGCCAAATTTTCAGGTTACGAACCTTGTAAAACTTGTTTCCCGAAAATTGAAGTGAAAAAGGGTGTTAAAATAAAAAAGTAGATCTAAACAATAGCTGAAAATTAAGGGCAGGTAGTTACACCTGCCCTTTTTTTATTGACCGTTTAAGTAATATTTGTTAATATCTGGTTTTCTCCGAGTTTTTATGGCTAAAGCTTATATGCAATGCCTGAAAACCTGTAGGGTGGTCTCGGAAACAGGATCGCCTCCCGTATTTGGAAAGGAGAATTCAAAATGGGGATTATCCCCGGGCGATCTCCTTCCATATTGATGATGATATGGAGGTTTATATGAAATTCAGATTTTTAACTTTATTTGCACTTTATCTGTTTCTGGCAGGTTTCTTCGGTTGTTCCGATAATTCTGAAGGTGGATCGGGAAATCCTGAGATCCAATTACTGGTTGTACATGCCGGTTCTCTGTCAATCCCTTTTAAAAAAATTTCCGGAGAGTTCATGAAGGTCTATCCGGAAGTAAAGGTACTACTGGAAAGTTACGGGAGCAGAACAGCTGCCCGTCAGGTTTCCGATCTTGGAAGGGAGGTTGATGTCCTGGCTTCTGCTGATTCCGATGTGATCAGAAAATTGTTGTATCCGGATTTTGCAGATTACTGTATAGATTTTACAACTAATGAAATGGTTATTGTTTATACCGAAAGAAGTAAGTTCAGGGAAGAAATAAATGATTCGAACTGGTATGAGATACTTCTTAGAGACGGAGTGGAATTCGGTCATTCGGATCCAAATTCAGATCCTTGCGGTTACAGATCTGTCCTGACCATGAAGCTGTCGGAGAAGTATTATAAAAAGACGGGCTTGTATGACTTGTTTGAAAAAGCCACAAAGAAAAAAAATATCAGACCTAAAGAAGTTGATCTCCTTGCCATGATCGAAACAGGAGAATTGGATTATCTTTTTATATATAAGAGTGTGGCAGAGCAACATCATCTGAACTATGTTGTTCTTCCACCTGAAGTTAATCTCAGATCGAATGAGTTCGCAAAATTATATGCAGAAGTTTCTATAGATATTACCGGGAAAGAACCGGGAAAATTTATAAAAAAAAAGGGAGCCCCGATGGTTTACGGAATAACTGTTCCTAAAAGTGCTGAACATAAAATTTGGGCTATCAAATTCATAAATTTTATTTTTGGAAAACTGGGCGGAAATATAATGAAAAATAGTGGTCAGCCGGTTTTGTTTCCTCCGGTCGTTGATAATTTCGGGGCGGTTCCCGAACAATTGAGAAGATATCTGTCAACAAAATGAAGATAAAGTATTTATTTGTAATACCGGGAGTACTTTTACTTCTGTTTCTTGGTTACCCTCTCCTAAGAATGATCTTTAATGTTGATCCTAAGATTCTTATCGATACTGCCGGGGAAAAAGAGGTGCTGGATTCAGTTTTCCTTACTCTTCGTGCTTCCTTATTTTCAACTATCGCAGCTTTGTTTACCGGTATCCCTCTTGCTTATATCTTTGCTAGGAAAGAATTTCCCGGGAAAAAATTTATTGAGGGACTTATTGATATCCCTGTCATTATTCCTCATACCGCTGTTGGTATAGCTCTCCTGTCAGCATGGGGAAGACATTCCCATATACATGAATTGACGGGAATAAATATTGTGGGGACGGAAGCGGCCATTTCAATGGCTATGTTTTTTGTGTCGGTTCCTTTTCTGATAAATTCAGTTAAAAGCGGGTTCAGATTAATTGACCCCGGGTATGAGAATACCGCAATAACCCTGGGCGCTTCTCCATGGCAGGCTTTTTATACAGTGAGTCTTCCCATGGTAAAGAAGTCAATAATATCCGGATCAATAATGATGTGGGGAAGAGGGATCTCAGAATTCGGAGCGGTGATAATACTTGCATATCATCCTGTTACTGCTCCTGTTCTGATCTTTGAAAGATTTCAGAATTTTGGTCTCCGTTATGCACTCCCGGTCACGGTCATTATGATCGGATTGAGCCTTACTATATTTTTTCTTGTCAGACTTTATGAAGGGCGTAAATAAAAATGGGAATATCGTTAATGAATGTAAATAAAAAGCTGGGGGATTTCAATCTGTCTGATCTCAGTTTTACTGTTGATGACGGTGAATACTTTGTTCTTTTAGGACCGAGTGGCTCAGGGAAAACAAAAACTATCGAACTCATTGCCGGTCTGATAGAGCCGGATAGTGGCAGTATCACAGGAATGGGAACGAAGAGGATAGGGTTGATCTATCAGAATTACATGCTTTTTCCACACCTGAATGTTTTTGAAAATATATCTTACGGTCTGCGATTTATGAGTTTGGGTAAAAGAGAGATAAGGGAAAAAGTGTTCTCTGTTGCTGAAGAGTTCGGGATAACAAGTCTACTGGATAAAAAAATAGAAATGTTATCCGGGGGAGAGAAACAGAGGACCGCCATAGCGAGAGCGACCGTGATTTCTCCGGGAATATATATCTTTGATGAACCGACATCTGCATTGGACAGGAGTCTGAAAGAGAAGGCCCGGATATTATTCCGGAATTTACATAAAAGAACAAAAAAAATTTTCATTCATGTTACTCATGATTTCGAGGTTGCATTATCACTTGCAGATAGAATAGGGATAATATTTAATGGGGAGATCGTTCAAACAGGAACTCCGGATCAGATATTTTGTACGCCCTCATCTAAGGAGGTTGCAGATTTCCTCGGTTATAAGAATGTCATCAAAGGAGAGGTCAGGAAAAGTGTTTTTAGATCCAATGGTGTTTCTTTTGCGGTAAATGGTGAGGATTCGAATTTATCATACATTGCTATAAGGGC
>CAYNUG010000173.1:0-3903 GCA_964400545.1 uncultured Clostridia bacterium
CGGTTGAATATAAGCCTGAAGGCTCAGTTTGGGAGAAAATATCCAATTCAATCGCAGAGTCAAAGACAAAGTATCCTGCTCCAGATCTCCGAATACATACCGTGTCCCATATGTGGCTGTCATCACCGGATCATTAAAATTCCCTACCCATTGGCTACCGATGATATTCTTTTCATAATATGGAGAAACTGACATATTAAAATTAGAACCTGGTTTCCATCTTAAGTGAACATTGAATGAGTTACGTGTCCTTCCCCAATTGCTCATCAGATGAAATGCTCCGATTCCGAACACAAATGGTTTTCGCCCGTCACTGTTCACCTGCCAGTTTAACCAATTGTATCTCTGCAATAGCATCAACGGCCCACCCCTGGTCCTTGTACTGTCCCACATCCGAGGATTATGGCTCCATTGCCAATATAAACTCCAGAAATTTGTAAAAGTTGTTCTGTTGATCAGGATCAGCCGCTGTTCACCGATCTTATCACCACCGAAATTGTAATTACGTTGAGTCCAGACCATAACACTCCAACTTTGAATAAATCTCCACTTTTTATAATAATTATATCCCGCCATTATATGAGCATTAATATGATCTCCATTCCTCTGGAATCCCAAATCCCTTGCATCGAAGCCCGGAGAAATAAATCCCAGAGAGACATTGAACATAAAATTTCCTTTTTCCTTGTTAAGTGCAAACCTTCCGGAGTACCCTGAAAGAGAAGTTGCCTCTTCGTCCACTTCAAGATAATCACTATCGGGGCGTTGATAGTAATGGGGATATCCTTTCTGAAGTTCCGTGATCCTCTCTTCTGTCCCTTTCACCTGGGTACCACCTACCCATCCTGTCAACACCCATACTTTTTTTTTATCAAGAAAGGTCCATCCGTCCACACCGAAACCGTATGCTTCCTTGTTCATCATTGATGCCATATCTTCATTCTGAATATCCCTGAGAACTGAAGTTGAAATAAACCCGAACCCCTGTCTACCTTCATTAAATTCTTTCTGAGCTCTGAGAACAGTAAAATTTGTAAATGGTTCAACTTCTCTTTCAGATCTAGCACCGTTAAGATCTACCTGGGCATATTCCCTTTGTGTGAATGCCGTCATTACACCCAGGTTCCAGCCGTTATCAAGCTTTCCGCTTAACTTAGCTGCAGTCAGGATCGTGGTCCATTCGGGATAATTTGTAAACCCGTCAGTATCAATTGAACCATGAGGAGGACTGCCTACACGTCTGCTGTAAAAAAAACTGGGACTTCCCCAATTGGCTCCATAGTTGCTGCTTGCTCCACCATTGCCGAATCTAAAAATAGGGGCCCCTTCTACAAAGAAAGGCCTCTTTTCTGAATAGTAACTTTCAGCAGCGCTGAGATTGATCACAGCCGGATCTACCTCGACCTGTCCGAAATCAGGATTTACTGTAAGATCAAGCGTAAGGCTGCTACTAAGTCCGTATTTCAGATCAATCCCTGCATTCATATTATATTTGGATCCTGTCCTGAACGGATTCCCTTCTTCTGCCTGAGATAAATTTGCTTTCCCGATCAGATAGGGATTCAATTCAAAAAGACGTGAAGGGTTGATCCCTTTGATCCCTTTCAATTTAGCAAAATGGGAAACCTCACCGCTCTCGGTCTTTGGTATCCAGGAATATGTTACAACCTCATTTTTTCTTCTCAAATATCTACTAAAATTAACTCCCCAGATATACTCTTCACCATTATTTTTCTTTTTAAATCTTAACTGATCAAATGGTATCCTCATTTCGACCGTCCAGCCTTTATCATCAATAGTGGTCTTTACTTCCCATACACCATCCCAGGATCTGTCATCCCAGCCATCATTATAGATCATCCAGTCTGCGATCGAACCTGATGGATTAACTGCAAATTTAAATCCGCTCCTCCTGTCATAGTAGGGATCAACGTAAAATAGAAAGTAGTCAGCTTCTACGAAATCATCTCTTCTGGCAAGGAGGCTTATTATTTTATCTGGTTCCGAGTCATACATTCTTGCGGCAACATAAATAGCATTATCATCATATCCGATCCATACATCGGTCTTTTCAGTTGCGGGTTTCCCCTCATCAGGATCATTTTGAGTAAAACCTGTGATAGGGTCTCTCTGCCAGGAACTTTCATTCAGTTTCCCGTCAATGACTATTTCATCCACGATCCTTTCTGCAATCTCGGTTCTCTGTTTGAACTCCGACTTCTCCTTATCATCACTTCTTTTTGAATATTGGAATGCTGTGAACAACAATAAGATTGAAATTAATGCGAAAACTCTTTTCATCCGATTCTCCTAATACCAGAAGACGTAAGCGGAAAGAAAAAGTTCTGATAAACATTTATTTGGACTTCTCAAAATCCATACCGGTATTATAGTTCAAGAGTAATTATTTTCATTAATATAAAGAATTTTTTATTAGTTGTTAATTGATGATTTCAGAAAAAAAGGTCTGTAAAGAAATCTTTCGGCTATTTCATAAATTACGATTTCCGGTTTTTCTTGTTTAATAAATTCCGGGAACAAGTTGAATCCCCAATCAAGAAGATATATTATCTCTGAAGATGAAGCGGACATATATTTTTTCAATCTTAAACCGAAAGAATCGTGGATCATTACTATCTTGGGAAGTTTCCCTTCTTTGCATACCGAATAACTATTTTTGATTTTCCTATATTTAAATCCGTTTATTTTTTTCTGACTGATATTGATCCCTTTCGGGAAGAACAATCTTTTCCCTTTTTCCTTATAAATTGACTTTTGAAGAGCAAGCATGGAAGCAAGATCACTGTTTGAATTTCTCTTCCTTATCTTTTTCGGAAACTTTTCATACGGTATAGATGAAATCCCGGTAAAAATTTTTGCTAAATGTTCTACTATGGCATTGTAACCGATCCATGCTCCATAATGATTCCAGTGTGAATCTGTTTTGTGATAAAGGATTTTCTTATCTTTCAGGTTATTTAGATCTTTTCTTAAATCAAGAACATCAATATCCGAGTTTTCATTAAAATATTTTACGAACTGGTCGGTTCTGACGCTTCTGTTCAATTTCCTTATATTATCCGGAAGAAATTCGGAATAAATTGAACTTTTATTCGGTACGATCACAACCAGAAGATATATACCTTCTTTTTCAAGCCAATTGTTCCTTTCATTAAATATCTGAAACCACTTTTTCAATTCTTCATCAGAAAACTTGTCAATTGTGACTGAATAATCTACATTATCACTCCGTTCGTTTAGTTTCTTAAGATACAACCATCCATTTTTACCTACTGTAACCCTGTCAACAGGAGAAATACCGAAGGATTTGATATGTATGTAATTGTTAAATGAAAGCAAATTTTGTCTAAAAGGAAACGTCTTGTTGAAATATTTTTCAAATTTTTTCAAATTTGAAAAAAGATTATCTTCTGAAGTTACCGACCGGAATGTAATTTTTTTCTCTCTTGCAACCCTTCCGTTATCAGAATCCCATACTCTAACAAAAGCGGTTAATATAATTATTAACAAAAAAACAACCGAATACTTATAATTTGAAACCGTATTAAAAAAACTTCTCATCATTCCACCTAAAACCTGAAATATATGAAAGGGGAATATGTCCCGCCGATAACTGAAACAATACTAAGCACAAATACAGTTATAAAAAATAAAAATGCAACCGATTCGGATAAAATCAATACAGGTCTGCCGATTGCAGTTATTATAATTCCATTTTTAATCTTATCAAGTATGTCCCGGAACCCCGGTGCAATCGGGATTGAAACAACAATTCCAATTATAAATGTAATAAATATTTCAAACGTAAAATAGAGTGAAGGATAGAACCTCACACCATCCCCTTTCCCGAATCCGACCATAGCTTTCAACATTTCCTGCGCA
>CAYNUG010000174.1:0-3867 GCA_964400545.1 uncultured Clostridia bacterium
AAACCATAGACCATAGCCGGGATCCCAAAGAGATATCCTACAAGGATTGATCCCAATGCCAAGACTAGTCCATCTTTCGCTTTTTTATTCTTCTCGGGGTTTTCTTTTGATAATGTTTCCCGAGCGGCCTGTCTTTCCTTTTCCTCTAAAAAGATTTTTTCCTTTTCTTCTCTCGTTAATTCAGTCATAACTCCTCCTTATATAGAATAGATTTATTGTATGCGAACTCAATGTTCACTTTTCTATCACCTTCCTTAATTTTGAGATCTCCGTTGCAACAGCATTTGGTTGAAATGAAGTGTCCTGTTCACTGGAAAAATCTAGATTTGTAGTCTCATAGAACAGGTGACTCTCATAGAAATATTTACATATAACTTCAAAGGATACACCCTCTTTTATAAGACTCGGAGCTCCATTTAACTGAATGTAATATTCATATCCCGGATGGAATTCTTGTACTCCATTCTTAATGAGATTCATCCCCTTAAGATTCCTTTTCTCTTCACCAAATCTAAAATAATCAGGATCAATTTGTATCTCGACATCTCGGGCGGTAGATTTCCCAGTATTTGCAAAAAATATAAAGCCACAATGATCATGCCAGGCGATTTTTACTTGAATATATGGTCTCCATTCTGCAAAATCCCTTTTATTCATTAATTTAATCACTTTTTAATTTGATCTTATGATCAATATTGTGAGAATGGTATAAGTTACAGTAGCAATTGCTACTATTAAATTAGAATTTGAGTTTAAGAAAGAAAGGAATTTCATGTTGATTTTTCCCCCTCATCCTTTTTGTTTTTATTATCTCTCTCTTCGATCCCTTTTTTCTTGCTTTCTGGAACTTTTTTTTCAAATAATTCATCTATTTCTTTTGGTTCAGATATCATTTTATCAGCGATAATATTCACTAACTTAAAAAGTTTTGATACAGTATCAATATCATCATCAATTTTTAACTCAGCTGGATGTACTGCACTATTTCCAACAATTCTTACAATATCGAAGGCTTTAACTATTTTTTCAGGGAGGCCCTTTTCTACTAAAGCTGATATGTCATCGTTGATGTTTTTCCCCGGCAATCCAAGGTGTATACATAGTTTTTGAATACATAACCTTAATAGTGCTGCAGCTCCTCTTGGAGAAATATTACATATATCTCTTGCTTCATTAAAATCACTTTTTATATCCTCAGGTAAATCTTCATTTGGAAATTCAAAATTGCTTATATTAGGATAAATAAGTTTATACTCAATTGATCCTGGTGTCCCAGCAGAAAAATGATGTTTTTCTAACCAAATCGAGTAATCTTTACAAGTAAAACATCGTGCAGCAGTGTATTTCTTCATTTCTGAAGAAATAGGTTTCCCACTTTTTACATTTTTATTTTGACCGATAATAGTATTAAACCAATATTGATGGGTAAAAGCACCGCAGTGAGGACAGTTAAATGCCTCTACCTCATGTTTGGGGGCAACATATTCATTCATCAATATATCTCCTTATGGTAATTCAATTTTTAATTCTTTTTTTGTTGATTCATTCTTCTTTGCAAGGTCAGAGTCTATTGATTTTGCAACTTTGGCAAACCCAATAACCATTGCAATTGCAATCGCAATAAATATTAGTAGTTTTTTTAATTCTATTTCGTTTTGTACTTTAGTTTGGGCTTTAAAAATTTGTCTATAATATCTCTCAACTTCTTCATCGGTGTAATCCAGTCCACCAGGACTACTTTCAAACATTTCTTTGAACTCTTCTGTTATGCTTTTCGGGAAATCTATAATATTCCCCTTTTTTTTCTTCTTATCTCTCTCACTCAATCTTTCCTCCCTGTAACCAATCTATAATTCCTTTATTTACATATCTATGAAATCAATTTAAATAAACTATTAGCCTCTTTTTTAACAAAAGTATCTCTACTTTCTTCCTTTTCCTTTAATGCTCTTTCATATATATGGAAAACAATATCAATTTTCTTTTCTACCGAGATACGTTTGTTAGATTTCTGAATTATAAGCTCAATTATCTTAAAAATTACTATAAACAATTCTCGATCGAACCCGGGAGGATCTGTTTCTATTTCTTTGCTTTTACCCAGAACCATTTCCCCCTCACCGGTTAACAACCAATGTAAATTTATTTTATGTGTTCTTCCCAAATAGTTCAAAATTTTCACGTTTGGAGCAGACTCACCAGTATCAATTTTTGAGATGCTTGCTCTGTTCATATTAAGTTGATCGGCAATTTCGCTCTGAGTTATTCCTAAATATTGGCGTACAGCCCTGAATCTTGCTCCAATTTGTCGTTTAATCATTGTACCTGGTTAAAAAGTAAGAAATATTCACATAATACTTGACAACGTAAAATTTACGCACTATTATAACGATATGCGTGTTAAACAAATTGACAATAGGGCTGGAAAAAAAAGTGAAAATATTGCCAGCCGGGCATTCTTTAAATACATAATTGCTGTTTCCGGAAAAACTCAGAGAGACATCGCCAGAGAGCTTGGTGTTGATCATTCCTACATCTGCAGAGTAATTTCCGGAGAGAGACGTTCTAAGCGAGTTGAAACCTATATTAAAAAACTTCAGGGTGATGATCCGCAGATAGATGGAATATTTGAAGGAAGAGTGTCTTAATTGATTATTAATCTGAAATCTAAGTTTCATTTGAGCCTCTTGGGCTTCTCCTTTTTACCTATACATTACATAGGTGCTATCTCTTTAGTACTATTTATATATTTTCAGAAGGAAAAAATCAATGACAAAAAATAAAAATGATTCGACTATGCCAGGTCAACAATTTCTTCCCTTTTTCCCAGAGGCAGATCCTCCGAGCTATCAGATTCATTCTCAAATAAAGGATGTGATCTCTGAGGCACTTAAGAAGAGCCGATTTTCCAGACATCAGGTAGCAGCTCGCATGAGCGAGGTCCTTGATTCCGACATTACAAAATCTCAGCTGGATTCATGGAGTGCAGAATCAAAAGAATTCCACCGATTCCCCGCTGAATATGTCCCTGCATTCTGTTATGCATCAGAAGAAACAAGTTTATTGAGAGTGATTGTCGGTCCGGTTCGTGGTGTTCAGCTAATAGTTGATCAGGATGCAATTAAACTTCAGATAGCAAAGCTGGATGATGAATTAAAGAAAATGAAAGATGAGAAAAAATTCCTTGAACGGAGGCTTGGAAAATAATTGTGAAAAATAAAGTTGAAAAATTCGAGATTGGAAATTTGCTCGATGCAAATACCTTCATTAAAAAAATAGTTGAAGATCTCGCATCGGGAAAAAGCCTTGTAATTAAAAATGATCCACATAGCGATCTGATCCTTGTGGACTCGTTTAAATGGAGGAGGAATCATGGAGAAATACGAACTGCTTTATAAAAACCTTAAATCAGCTATTGAACGAGAAGTCCTCAAAGCTGAGAAGTCAGAGGATCCCTCAGAAATCAAGCTTAAAGGGATTCTGAACTTTGCAGTTAGGATGGAGAATTCTTACGAAGGGATGACGACTTTAAATTCAAAGAATAAGGGGGCTTAAATGTTTGATTTTAATTTTGGATTAGCACTTTTTACATTTGGTTTGCTTTTTGTCTGGGTAATCAGTTTTATCATTTTGATTGTTCTCAAACTTACAGGAACAATAGATTGGAGCTGGTATTGGACAACCTCAGTTATCTGGATTCCTATTGGATTTGTTCTCATTTTACACTTAATTGAATTGATCTGTGAGAACTTTAAAAAGATACTCAGGTTTATAACAACTCCCTTCAGGTATTTGTGGAATATATTCAAGGCTTTTAAAGAAAGGAGGTTTTAAATGGCTACAAAAGATAAGAATGGAAACTGGATA
>CAYNUG010000175.1:0-3843 GCA_964400545.1 uncultured Clostridia bacterium
TTTTGCCGGTTCCCAATATTGAACTTGCGAATCGTGTAATCCTGTGGTAACAAGCATGGCAGGATAATCCTTCTTCTCAACATTGTCATATGGTGAATAGGAAAGCATATAATCGTAATATACTTTTTTGTTGGGATTACCCCATTCGTCATATTCGGCAGTCGTTAACGGAATCGTGTCATCAAGCATTGTCGTTACAACATCAACCCAGGGAACATGAGCAATGATCCCTTTATACAGATCTGGTCTCATGTTTGCAATTGCCCCCATCAAAAGTCCTCCGGCACTTCCTCCCATGGCAAAAACCTTTGAAGGGTCACCAAATTTATTATCAATGAGAAATTTTGTGCAATCTATAAAATCTGTAAATGTATTCTTTTTCTTCAAAAGTTTGCCATCCTCATACCAGTAACGTCCCATCTCCTGCCCTCCTCTGACATGAGCAATGGCATATACAAATCCCCGATCTATCAGACTGAGCCTTGAAGACCTGAAACTTGCACTCATACTGTATCCGTAAGAACCGTAACCGTACACATACAATGGATTTTTCCCCTTTTCAAATTTATCCTTCCTATATACCAGTGTTACCGGAACTTTCACTCCGTCCCTGACCGTTGCAAATATTCTTTTCGTCTTGTAATCAGCAACATTGAATCCACCCAGTATCTTTTCCTGTTTCAGTAACTTTTTTTCCCTTGTTTTCATATTGAGATCAAATTCTGAGTTTGGAGTTGTCATCGAAGAATAATGATATCTTAAGATATCAGTTGAATAATCATAATTCCCGGAAGTACGAACCGAATAGGCCTCTTCATCAAAATCTAAATAGTATTCACTTCTGTCATCCCGATTTATTATCCTCATCTTATTTAGAGCATTCTCCTTTTCATTGATCACAAGATATTTTTCAAATAGATCAAAATCTGAAAAATAGATGTTTTTTCTGTTGGGAATGATCTCTTTCCAGTTCTCCTTTCCTGATTCATTTATCTTTGCTGAAACGAGTCTGAAATTCTTTGCTTTATAATTAGTTCTGATATAAAAATTGTCACCCGAATGATCGACAGAATATTCGACACCCCTTTCCCTCGGTTCGATTATTTTAAAACTGTCGTCAGGAGAATCTGCATTCATATAACGGTATTCTGAAGTAAGAGTACTACCCGACCCGATCATAATATACTTTTCTGATCTCGTTTTAAAAACAAACACAGAGAATGTCGGATCCGCTTCATGAAAAACAAGTTCATCTTTCACAGGATCATTCCCCAGTTTATGTTTAAAAACCTTGAACGATCTGAGCGTCTTATCCTTTTTGGTATAAAAAACGGTCTTATTATCATTTGCCCAGACTGCTGATCCTGTTGTATTTTTGATCTCATCTTTCAGGATCTTCCCCGTAGAAAGTTCCTTAAAACGGATCGTATATTTCCTTCTGCTGACAGTATCGATACCATAAGCAAGAAGCTTGTTATCATGACTTACGGAAAGTCCGCTAACATTTATATAGTTATGCCCCTTTGCCATTTTATTAACATCCAGAATCACCTCTTCTTTCTCATCAAGTGACCTTATCTTTCTGCAATTGATCGGATATTCTTTTCCCTCTTCATATCTTACATAGTAGTAATATCCGTTCTTCTTGAAAGGGACGGTTGAATCATCTTTTACTATCCTACCGATTATTTCCTTAAAAAGTGCTTCCTGAAAAGATTCGGTATTCTTCATTGAATCCTTCAGGTATTTATTTTCAGCATTAAGGTAGCTGATAACTTCTGGATCTTCTCTTTCTCTGAGCCAAAAATAATTATCGACTCTTTTATCTCCGAACTTGATCAATTCTTTCTTTATCCTTTTTGCAACTGGCGGGGATATCCTGGTTTTCAATTTATCACCTTCATTTGCATCCTCCTTAGATAGCATGTCAGACGGTATACTAAAAAACAATACAGTTAAAACAAAAATAAAGATACTCGATCTCATTACATATTTTATCCCCATTATTTACTCCTTTTTTGATTATTTACATCCTCTTTGATCTCAATTTATTATATAAAATCTTCCTCTGTACGCAAAAAAAAATTTGCTGTACAATAATATGTCATGAATATCCAAGTATTTTTACCAGTTCAGGCAATTGCTTGAATAATAATACGAATTCTGTTAAAAATAGTTCAATTATCCTGTCATCATAGGAGGTTCAGGTTGTTCATTTCAAATCTCGACTGGTTCATAATAGCTTTTGTACTTCTTATATCACTTGTCATCGGTCTGATCTCCATGAAAAAGGCAGGAAAAAATGCCAATGAATACTTTGCCGGTGGCGGGAATATGCCCTGGTGGCTTCTCGGGATCTCGATGGTCGCAACAACCTTCTCAACCGATACACCAAACCTTGTAACCGATATTGTCAGGAAGCACGGTGTGTCAGGAAACTGGGTAAAGCTGTTGTCGGCAGTGATCATCACGACAATTGCATGGGTAACAGCCACACTTATTTCAAAACCTTCAGATCATGAGACACTTTTAATATTCTACAATAAGATCCGCCCGGGAGGGAAAGGGTGGAACGGTTTTATAAAAATGATGAAGAACCGCGGTATATCTGCTGCTGTTTTTATCTTTTCTACTATTACGATCATAAAAAGACAAAAAAAATTAAACTCGATATAAGAGATAAAAAGGAGTAACAATGAAAACAATAGGACTTCTCGGCGGTATGACCTCCGAATCTTCTGCTGAGTATTATAAACTTATCAACAGGTTCACAAGAAAAAAGCTCGGGGGGAATCATTCGGCAAAGAGCGTAATGGTGTCGGTCGATTTCGGAGAGATGGAACCGTTGATGGAATCGGGACAATGGAAGACACTCAAGAAAGAATTAAAAGATACGGCATCACAGATCGAAAAGGGAGGCGCAGACTTCCTTGTCATCTGCACCAATACGATCCACAAATTCGCAGCTGATATTGAGGATTCGATAAATATCCCCGTCCTCAGCATTATAGATGCAACGGCGGAGAAGATCCAAGAGGCAGGACTGAATACCATCGGTCTCCTCGGGACAAGATTCACCATGGAGGAGGAGTTTTACAAGAAACGCCTCCTCGACAAACACGGGATAGCATCTGTAATTCCGGACAAAGACGATCGGGAACTTGTCCATCAGATCATCATGGAAGAGCTGTCGATCGGGATTATAAAAAATACATCGAGAAACAAATATCTCGGGATAATAAATGATCTGGCCGTGAAAGGTGCGGAAGGGATAATTTTAGGGTGTACTGAGATACCTCTCCTTATCTCTCAGTCCGATTGCAAAATTCCCGTTTTCGATACAACTTTCATCCACGCCAAAGCCGCCGTCGAATTTTCGCTCTGATCCCGCCACCCACCCCGATTACAATTATTAATTTTGTACACATATTTTAGGGACGGTTCTCAATTTGGTGTACAGTTTCGGATTCCGGGCGAAATGCCTTTCGCCCCTACCATTTCCCAAATAGGCGTTGGCGTGTATTGCTTTTGCGGGACTCGATGCCCGAGGACTCGCCTATATCGATCCGAGGGGTGAGGTCCAGTAGAAAATGATAAACATTTTCGCGGTAGCAAAAGTAAGCACGACATAAGCCGAATACATTCTATTCGGGCGAAATGCCTTTCGCCCCTACAATCTCCTGGCTTCTGAATTGGGTAGACGCAAGGCCCACCCCTACGTTCTTCTGAACGCTGTGAGCTGAAAGCTGAAGGCTATAATCTCCTTCTGACTTCTGAACGCTGTGAGCTCTTATCCCATTCACTCAATTTGATTTTTTGTCTTATCTTATTTATTATCTCTCT
>CAYNUG010000176.1:0-3826 GCA_964400545.1 uncultured Clostridia bacterium
ATCCCATAAATAATTATCATTATATGGATATATAACATAGGAATTGTTAATCAATGTGGCAGCCTCCTCAAGACCTCTGAAATTTTTTCTATACTCTGCTTCACAATAGATGCCGATCTTAGACCCGATCCCCTGAGAAACCCGGAAAATCGTGCTCAGATTCGGAACGGACATTGAATTGACCATATTTGCATCCTCATCCATACTCCAGTCCTCTTCAGGAATGATCCGGGAAATATGTCTGTAATACCTGTAATTGATCCCGGTCTGGAGCCGCAGAGTCGTCTGGCTCTGGAAAAACTTACTTATCTCAAAGAAAACTGTATGGTTGACAAAATCAAATGAGGAAAAATTGGGATAGTTCCTGAGTTCAAAGCTATATCCGGATTTGAATAGCAGTGTCGGTGCCAGATATAATTTCAGCCCTACTTCAGTATTAGGGCCACTATAGTTAAAATCCGTATAATAATCCTTGTATTCCAAAACGGGATAGCTCAAATCAACATAGATATAATTTCTCCCTTTAAGATATTTCAGGAACTGAATTCCCGGCGACACTCTGAAGGAATTGAAATCTGAATTATCTTTAAAAAATGAAAAGTCACCTTCAAAATAGAGATTAAAGTTTTTTCCCGTCAAATTCAGGTCAG
Source organism: uncultured Clostridia bacterium (assembly GCA_964400545.1). GTDB lineage: Bacteria > Acidobacteriota > Aminicenantia > UBA2199 > UBA2199 > UBA647. The sequence continues at coordinate 651 of CAYNUG010000176.1, forward strand.
CTGAAAGTATTGAGACCAGATCCTTGACCGATGTAGAGTTCAGAAATATATTATTGCTAAAATAGCTGTTTATCCCCGCTCCTACATTAAATCCTTTCCCCCATACAACATTTATACTTAAAACAAAAAATATTAAGAATATCAGTTTTTTATTCATTTACCTGTTCCGTTAAAATCTTCAACTTCATTTATCTTTACTATATATCTCATATATTCCCCTTTTTAGCTTTAATTTTTTTTATTTTTTCCATAAGAATACTTAGCATTTATCCTGCCAAAGGTGATAAACATTGCCTATAGAGAAGATCCCGCAATTATCAAACGAGATTCTCCCGCAACTCCTTGCGAATACAGCAAATTTCTGCGGAAATGGTGACGATCATATCGCATAATTAAATATTTTTAAGCTAAGGAAGGAACTTTCCGCTCAGGATTCCGTTTAATGCTTATGAAGGATTTAATTGGAGGTTAATATGAAAAAATTTATTGTCCTTATGATTTTCATGCTATTTGCAGTAATGGTATATTCCGGAAGTATTGTAAATGCCAATGATATTATAAAAAAAATCAATTCCGGAATGGAAGTTATTTACTCCAATGCGACGATCAAAGGTGATCTGGATTTCAGGAAAGTAAATGACATAACGCTGAAGAAAGAATTTTTCAACAGAAATAAGACCTATACCATTCATGTCAAAGTCCCAGTCAGATTTTCTAATTGTACTTTCGAAGGTGATTTCATTGCATATTTCAGTGACGATGTTGAAAATGAACTTTACAATGTAATATTTCATAAAGATGCAATTTTTACAAATTCCTCGTTCAAAGAAAATGCAGCTTTTAAATATGTGAAATTTTATAAAAACTCCGATTTTATGAAATGTTCTTTTGAAGAAGAAGCATTATTTAAATATTCTGTTTTTAACAAGAAAGTAAGTTTTGCGGATTCTGTTTTTGAAAAAGATGCAAATTTCAAGTATACAAATTTCAGAAATGATGTAGATTTTTCCGGATCGGTATATAAGAGAGTGGCAAATTATAAATATACAGACCTCAGAAAAAAGTCACTATTCACAAAATGTACTTTCAAGGACGAAGCAAACTTCAAATACACAAAATTTCCTGAGGCGGGTGTTTTCACGGGTTCCAGGTTCTTAAGGGAAGCTAATTTTAAATATGCCAAATTCCGTAGAGGAGTTACTTTCCAGGATACTATTTTTGACGATGATGTTAATTTCAAATATACAGAGTTCAGAGATGAGCTTAACCTGAAGAACACAAAATTTAACGGTGATATCAACTCAAAATATGCTAAAGTGAATGGAAGTTCGTTCACAAAATATCTATTGAACAAAAAATAAAAAAGTATTAAAGGTGCAGGGGCAATCCCCTGCATCACCCCTTTCATAAAACTCCTTATTTAAAAACACTTCCCTTACTGATATAATATTTGCATGAGAATTTTGATCTTTACAATAATTATTCTTTTATTCCCTCTTGGTTCTACAAGATCCCAGGATCGATTTAATGCAGGAAATAGAGATTTTGAGAATGGCTCTCCTGAGGAAATCATCAATAATAACGAAGAGGGATCTGTTGAAGAAGATTTTTTATCACTCGAACCGGATATTTTTTCAAGAAAACTTTTTCAAAAGAATTTGAAAGCTCTTCCCAGCAAAGATAAAGTCAAATGGTCCTTTAGAATGGCCAACACCGACATTTTTCTATGATAAAAAAATATCCCTGGCATTTTATATTCCTTATATTTGTAATATTTTCTCTGACCAATATTTTCCAGAAGATCCAATGGCACAGCAGTACGGATAATATTATTTGGGCTGAGACAGCAGACGGACTTGTCTGTAGAAAAGCTCCACCTGAGACAAGGATAAAAAAGGGCGATATCCTCTTCACAATAAACAAATATATCATCAAAGACAAGATCGATCTTGCACGTGCGATAGAGAAAAAAAAGATCTGTATATACGAGATAGAGAGAGACGATCTTCTGAAAAGAACTGATATTGATATCAAATTTAAATTTACTCCGACATATTACTACATTCTGGTTCTATCCGGTGTACTTATGCTCTTCATGACCCTGATGATACTCAATTCTAATCTTAAAAAAGGAGAGGCCATTTTTGCTCCTAAGAAATTCTATCTTCTGAGTCTCACTTTTTCAGGTTTCCTTATCTTCTCCCCCACAGGAGCATACAATTTATCAGATTTTATCTTTCTTATATTTGACCGGCTTTGCTTTTTTTTCTTCCCGGCCCTCTTACTTCACTATTCTATTTTCTTCCCTGTCCGGTCAACGATATTCAGAAAGATCAGATCAAAAATAGTATTTGTTTCCATATATATACCTCCGGTAATCCTCCTGTCAATTTATGCATATTTCCTATTCTCAAATCTTTTCAATCCTGCTACGGGGATAATTATCCTTATCATAAATTATTTCAGAAAACTTTCACTGATCTATTTCTCTTTTTATATTTTTGCTGCACTTGCAATATTTGTGAATTCTTCATTGAGCATGATCAGAGAGACCGGTCAAAAGAGATTTTTAATGCCACTTGCCGGATTATCAGTCAGCATTCCCTCCACTATTATTCTGGGTTTTTCTGATACAATACAGGGACTCTCTATTTTATTCTATCCTGCACTTTTCATGGTTGCACTATTGCCGATCTCAGTAACATACTTTTTAAATAACAGGAAATACAGAGATATTGAAAATATAATCAGAAGAACGATATCCCTTTCATCAATACTATTCTTTATTTTTGGGGTATTCTTCTTCCTCGGATTTAATATCGAGAAGAATAAACTGATCGGAATATTCTGGTCTGTTCTGGCAATAATCACTGCCGGGCTCCTGTTCAGACCTATCGAAGGAACGATACAGGAATACTTCGAGAAATTTTTTCTGAAAGGAACATTTCATTTCAGACGAAAACTTAAGGATCTTATCCAGGCACTCAGATCAGAGAGAGATCTCGTGTCCTTATCAAAAAACTTCCTCGAGACCATTAATAACGGATTTCAACTGCGAAACAGCAATTTGATCATTTACCTTAAAAAGAACATATTCATCTATTATCCGGAGAACAAAAAAATTCTCTTCTCAAGAAAATTTCTTACTGAATTACTGAAGAATGAAAATCTGGTAT
>CAYNUG010000177.1:0-3825 GCA_964400545.1 uncultured Clostridia bacterium
TTCCCAGTTCAATTTTTCTATTCAACTTCAGGTAATCTATATAATCAATCAAGACTATTGCATTGTTTACGACAATACCGGCAAGAGAGATCAGACCTATTCCTGTCATCATTATAATAAAGTCCATCTTGAAAGTTGCTATCCCTCCAAAAACACCTATAGTACTAAAGAAAACACTCGCCATAATTATAAACGGTTTTGCAAATGAATTAAATTGAGTAACAAGAATTATCATTATTAACGATAAAGCGATCAGCATTGCTCTCATCAGAAAAGAGGTTGTCTCTGCCTGTTCTTTTTGCTCACCGGTAAATTTGTAAGTAAATCCTTCAGGAAGATCAAAATTTTTCATTAATTTCTTGAGCCGGTCGTTGATATTTGTCGCATTATATCCTTCGATGATATTTGATGATAGAGTTATTACCCGCTTCAAATCCTTTCTCCTTACAGCACCGTAGGTATTGTTGAGTTCAAATCCAGCTACTGAAGAGATCGGGACCTGCATTATTTTTCCAGTCGATCTGCTTCTAAAGGTTATTCTCTGATTCAGAATTGAAGCGATACTATCCCGATACTCCTTTTTAAATCGAAGAACGATCGGATATTCATCTTCTCCCTCTTTAAATTCTGAAACCTCTTTTCCGAAAAGAGAAGTCCTGATCGAACTGCCAATCTGTCCGGTAGACAGCCCGAACCTTCTCGCCTTTTCTCTGTCAATATTAACTTTAAGCTCGGGCTTGCCGATATCAAGGTCGATCTTAAGACCTTCAATGCCCGAAATATCCTCATCTTCGATATACTTCTGTATCTTGCGTGTCAGTGTAATTAACCTGGCATAATCTTTTCCGATAATTTCAAGATTTACTGCTTTTCCGGTTGGAGGCCCCATTTTATTTTTTTCAATTGATAATATAACTCCCGGCATCTTACCTAAAAGAGCACCGCTGAGCCTTTTCATTATTGATGAAGTATTTTTGCCATGACGATATTTATAATCTACAAATGAAATAGTTATCATCCCTTTATTGGGAGTATTTCCAATAGGTGTTTCATTCTGCCCGATAACACCCTTGCCAATTGTTGTCAGTACCGATTTGGTTATGTCCAGATCAGGTTTTATGATTTCAAATACTTTTTTTTCTATTTCTTCAACTACTTTATTAGTTGCTGAAATATCAGAACCAATTGGAAGCTCAGCAAAAACATTAACAAATGAAGGTTGGTTTACTGGAAATAATTGTATATCCGGTTTTCTCATTTCAAAGAAAACCATCGTTAAGATCATCAGAGCAAATGTTCCTGCCAAAATCTTTAGGGGCATTTTTCCTTTTAAAGAAAATCTGATGAGTTTAAGATATCCTTCCTCCAATTTTATTAAAAAAACATTTCTGAACCAATAGGCGATCTTTCGAAAAAAGAAATGGTTAAGAAGGGACAGAATGGAATATATCAGCAAAAGGTTTCCAAAAACATTTAACTTAATTATAAAGAGTAAAATTGAAACACCGATGAAGATCAGTGATCTTTTTATTAATATCTTTCTCTCTACAACACTATGATCTTCTTCTTCTTTAAAAAACTTTACAAAAAAGACAGGAATTATTACCAGTGCAACAAAAAGTGATGATGATAGTACTATAACGAGGGTTATGGGTAGATACTTAATGAACTCCCCCATTATTCCGCCCCAGAACACAAGTGGTATGAATGCTGCAAGCGTTGTTGCAGTTGAAGCGATAATAGCAACTGCTATTTCACCCACACCCATTTTTGCAGCTTCAAAAAAAGAGTAACCCTGTTGAGTGAACCTGAATGTATTTTCAACTGCAACTATCCCGTTATCAACCAACATTCCCAATGCCAGGACAAGTCCGAACAGTACCATCATATTCATTGTAGATCCGATGAGACTTAAGATCACAAAAGAGATGGTCATTGACATTGGAATTGCAATACCGACAAACAGAGCATTCCTTGTCCCTAAAAAATAATATAGAACAAGCACAACAAAAATGATTCCGAGAATGATACTATTCTCAAGATTATTAATCATCTTTTTCACTTGATCAGACTGATCATTACTAAGTGTTATTTTCAGGTTCTCCGGTAATATCTCATCCCGCCGTGAATTCTTCAACAGATCCGATATTTCTGAAATTGCGCTTAAAAGATTTTCCCCTGCTTTTTTTACAACCTGTAAAGAAACAACAGGCTGAAGATCAAGACGGGCAAGGGTAAGAGGATCCTCAAATCCATCCTCCACATCTGCCACATCTTTAAGATAGATTATATTTCCTTTTTCGTGTTTAACTATAATATTTGCAATATCCTTAACTTTCCTGAACTCCCCTATTATCCTGACAGATCTGCGTGTATTATCAACTTCGATCTCCCCACCGGATAAGGAAATATTTTCAAATGCAATTCCGTCTTCAATATCCTGGAAACTTAACTTCAGGAGATCCATCTTGTGTTTATCTATATTCACCTGGATTTGCCTGTTATTTAATCCTTTAATTTCGACCTTGGATATCTCAGAAAATTTCTCAATCTCATCCTGCAAATATTCAGCAAAATCTCTTAATTCTTCTATGCTGTAATCCCCCGAAAGATTAATGTTTATTATAGGAAATTCATTAACATCAAAATCCTTAATGAATGGGTCTATGTCAAGATCTGTCGGGAGATCGCTCTTAGAGCGGTCTACAGCATCTTTTACATCTCTTAATGCATCGCTTAGGACAACATTAGTATTAAACTCTATGAATATAGTGGAATTATCCTGTGTAGAAACAGATTTGATCTCTTTCACCCCATTTATTGTATTTAATTCCTTTTCGATAGGTCTGGTTATCAGATTTTCAATATCTATCGGAGGATTTCCGGGATAAATTGTCTGAACTAGAATGTTGGGGATCTTTATTTCAGGGAACATTTCTCTTGGCATTGATATATATGCAGTAAGTCCAAAAATTGCCAGTAGAAATGTTAATAAAAATACTGAATTGCTGTTTTTTAGAGAAAGTGTAGTTAATTTAAACTCTCTGATACTTTTAAGATTTTTCTTGTTTTTTTTCATTTCCGTTTCACTTGATACTATTCTACTATTTTTATTCTACTTCCGTTCTTTACAAGAGAATATCCTTTTGTTATGTAAACATCCCCAGGCGCAAGCCCGCCATTCACAACCAGATTACCACCACTTATCATCCCTGTTTTAACATACACTTTTTTTGCTATCTTATAGCCGTTATATTCTGAGACTCTGTAAAGGAATGCCCCTTTTATGTCATTCTTGACAATTATTGAAGGAACCGTTATCGCTTCCTCACTCAAATAATCTCTAAGTTTAATTTCGGTTATTATATTTGGTTTTAGCATTTCATTACTGTTATCAAGAAGGATCTTGATCTTGAAAGTTCTGTTCTGTGGATTGACCACTGTTCCAATTTGATATATTTTTGCTTTCTTTATAATTCCGGGAAAAGATGGGAATTCGATCTCCGCTTCATCTCCCAAATTAAGTTTTGAAATATACATCTCTGATATTTCTGAAACAATATTGACTTTACTTAAATTGACGATGAACATCATAGGTAAACCCGGTGAGGCCATTTCTCCTCTCTTTTTGGAAATATTATCAACAATACCACTAAAAGGAGCCTTTATCTTATAAAGTTTTAATTAACCTAACCACTTCTCAACATCTGATAGTTGAAGAGCAGGAATATTAAGTTTGTTCTTTTTTCTAAAACCATTTAATTTTTGATGAATTTGTGTAGGTTTTTCATCTTTAAGTTTTGCAACCGATGTATAACCTGCCTT
>CAYNUG010000178.1:0-3797 GCA_964400545.1 uncultured Clostridia bacterium
AACTGTTTTCTAGAATGTGCAAGCACTATTTTATATTCATAACAAGAAATTCATATGGCATAAAAGTGACATGCCGTGGATCGGTCCTATCAATTTTAGGAATAAATAATGATTCTCCTTTTTTCCCAAACAATGCACCACCGTATAGTGTCAATTTTAAAGCCGGATAATCCAGTCGGTAAACTTTTTCAACTCCCCCCAGCTTTTTTTCAAAGTTTGTTTCTATCTTTTTAATTACTGAGTTATATTCTGTTTTTTTTGCAAGTTTTACAACATCATCAAAGTAGGGCATGAATATCATATAGTGGTATTTCCTTAATTTTTTTTCCTTCAAACCTTTTTTTGCACCATATTGAATGTTTTTTACTTCACTTAGTGAAGAGAACATTTCAGTTATTATTTTACTTAATTTTGAGAAGCTGTCTCTGACCTCTGGAAATTTATCTCTAAAATATGCATTTCCCCAGTAAAAGGGATTTGTGTAAGAGATCTCGAACATATCTCCTTTTTTGAGAATTCCGAATCGTAATGTACTTGCGAATGCGTACAACCCGCCAAATTTTTCTACCTGATTAGTAAGTATTTTGTGAGTTACTATAATAACGGTTCGGTTACTATCCTGCATTGGTGAATATTTTCCCAGTATAGTGAATTCATTTTTATTCAGAATAGTTTCTACCTTTGTTATGATGATATCTTTATTTCCTTTTTCCAAACCGGCAAGGATATACGGTTTTAAAAGATTTGTATTTGCAGAAACTGTGACAAATATGGAAAAAATAAATATTAATAAAATAAATTTTTTCATGTTATCTCCTTAACGATATAAAAAAATTAACATAGATATGCAGATATTTCAAGTATTGCATTTCTTCAATTGGGTTTCTGTAAAAAGATTCTGTTTAATATTTTGAATATTAGCGAAAACTTGAAATTTTGTTTAATTGATATATTATTTTAAATGGAGGTAATGATGATAAGAAAATCTATTTTACTGATCTTATGTATATTGATTGTTGGATCTATGAGTTTTCAGAATGCTTCAGGTGTTGATCTTGAGAAAATAAAATCTTCCGGAAAGATCATTGTTGGAACAAGCGCAGATTATCCTCCTTATGAATTCTTTCTAATGAATGATGAAGATAGTGAACTGGCCGGGCTGGACATTGATATTGCAAATGTAATTGGGAAAGAATTGGGAGTTAAGGTTATTATCAAAAATTTGATCTTTCATGAATTATTTTCAGTTCTTGAATCCGGAGAAGTGGATATTCTCATTGCCGGACTTAATCCAACTTTCGCCAGAACACAAATAGCAGATTTTTCAAATATTTATTATAAAGCAATACAAAATATGCTAATAAGAAAAAAAGATAAAAAAAAGATATCTTTCCTGAAAGATCTGAGAGGAATGACCGTTGGAGCACAAAAAGGTTCTATTCAGGGTGAATTGGCATTAACGAAGATTCCCGGTGCAAAATTTATGTATTTTGATTCTATTTTTGATATGGTCCAGAATTTAAAAAATGGTCTTCTGGATGCTGTGATCATGGAGAAACCGGTAGCGACATCATATGTATTCAGGAATAATGATTTGATAAGTATAGAATGTCTTAGTTCCGGTTCTGATGATGCTCCGCTGGGTTCCGCTATTGCAGTAAGAAAAGGTAACAGAAAATTATTGAAAAGGATCAATGAAATTATTGATAAATTAAAATCTGAGAATAAGATCTATGAATTTGTTGAGAATGCAAAGATCCTCCTTAATAAAAGATAAAAAGATAGATTTTTCTCTTATTTAATAAATACTTGCCATTGACATATATGGTCTATTTGTATAGAATTGTCTACAAATGGTGAGTGTAGCTCAACGGTAGAGTGTCGGTCTGTGGAACCGAATGTTGGGGGTTCAAATCCCCTCACTCACCCCATTTACTCTTTAACTTAATGAAATGAAAAATGTTTTTATCAATGATATCAATTGCAGAAGTGATCTAATGATGTTCCTCGGATTATTAAAAAAACCCTTTTTATCCTTATGAATTCATTTCTTGTAAATCTCAAACTGAAAGAGGCATCTTTTTCAGGAATAGTTTCTCTGAACGGAGAAAATATTTCAGGAAATTTCAAAAAGATCTTTGAGGATATTTTTTTGTTAAAGTTTAAGAAACCTGTCGATCTGCATTTCAATGAAAAGGTTGAATTAAAAAGCAGGACAAAGTTTTTTACTCCGTTACTGCCTGTTTTTACTGAGAACAATAAAAAAAAACTTTCAAAAGTTGCAAAATTGATAAATGAAATGAAGGATGAAATTTCATCAGAGGATGTTATCCTTCAAACAATAAATTTTGAAAAGATCCTGAACGTTTTCTACATGAAGGATTTTTTATCAATAGGTCGGAAAGAATTGTTGGATGTATTAATCAGGATGGAAATTAATAAGCAAATTAAATTAATGGATATATTCAGATTGAATTCATGTCCATATAAGATCTTTTCTGATAATTACAGTGCTATAGTTGAGAAACTTTCTAATGCTTACAACAACAGGATAAAGACTTTAAAATTCTCTGATATTGCAGACAGTATCCCATTCCATCAAAATTCGATCTTTTTCAGGTATATGCTGGAAAAAGCGAGGACAAAACGGGATTTCAGGATCTTAAAGGATAAATTGGTTTTCACTGAACTACCTCTTACCGAGAAAGAGAACTCAATGGTAAATGATATTGAAAAAGCTATAAAAAAAAATAAACTCGGGATTTTCTCGATTTACACAATAAGAAAAGCTTCCGGATTCGAGGTAGAAGTTATTAATAATTCACTCTGGCATCTTCTTGGTGAAGAGAGAATAGTGCCACTTGATGAGAAGAGAGAATATTTTATTTTTACGGATGAATTAACTAAAATTATAAACAGGTTAAAAAAGTATAAAAGGAATCAGGGCGATATGATAGATATATCATCATTTCGTGAAATAGTAATTCTGAACCGAAAAAATATTATTCTTGTATTGGAATATCTTGATTCTCAAAAGATCACTACAAGAATTGGAAACAACCGCCGGATAGATCTTCAGGTCTGATTACTCCTGGACTCCGTTTTATTTTCTTCCGAAGTCCCTTCCGGTTCATATTTCTCCTCGGGATTCAACCTCGATTTTGCCAGTTTCAGAATTTCATCGAATCCGTCATCCTGTTCTGTCTGCGATTTTCCTTTTGCTACTTTGTTGTACCATAGCTGACGAAGATATTTATATGCCTTGGATTCTTTATCGGAATCATTAAGAATGAAAGCTTCGGCAAAATATTCTATTGCTTTTAATGGTGCTGTTTTGTGTAGAAGTTGACCGAGCTTTGTTGCAATATTTGATTTTTTATTGGAATTGTAAGCTTTACTTATAAATTCCACAGCTTTTTCCCTGTTTTTCTTTTTAAGATACCACTGACCGATCATGAATGCATATCTCGGATTAGGGTCATCCGATGTCGAAAATATTTTTTCTACAGCGGCCAGTGAGTCATCTATTAAAAGAGGATCTTTTTTATACAAAGCAACCGCAAAAGAAAAGATCCTCTTTTCTGTCCTTTTAGAAGCATCGAGCTTAAAAGCTTCGAGAGATTTTTCGAGGGCATTCTTTAAAGAATTGGCATTGTCCTTCCCTTTGGAATAAAGTAAAAGAGACTGGATACTGAAGGCAGGTGAAAGGTACTGTGAATTTATCTGATTATGAAGTTTTTCAATATTTTCAAAATTTTTCTTCATTGAGTTTCCAAGATCGATAACAAGACCGGCAT
>CAYNUG010000179.1:0-3740 GCA_964400545.1 uncultured Clostridia bacterium
GTATGATGCTGCAAAGGTAGAGGCAATGGTTTCAGATATTATATATGATAAAAAAAAACCCGGCATATTTATGCCGGGTCTATTATTTGATCAAAACTTAAGTTGTTAAAATCTTATGGCTATTCCCAATGCGATCTTGATCCCGGAAAAATCGAGAACAGAATCAAATTCCTCAATATCCATTTTATTAATATCATATCGAATATCGAACTTTAGATTCAAATTGTCCTTGATCTTGAAATAAAAACCGCCGATACCGGAAAACCCGACCGACGTTCTATAGGAGGTATCAAGTTCCAATTCCTCACTTTTTTCCTTAACTGCAATAGAGTTCATTGCGACTCCGATATAAGGCAGGAACTTTCCGGTCCAATTGACAAGATATTTAGCTCCTATATAGAATGAGAACATGGACAGGTCAACTTTGGTGATCGAACTTGAAGACCCTGCCTTGGGAATGTACCAGACATTCGTAAACAGTTCTACTCTGTTAAGAATATTATAGGAAAGATCAAATGTACCGGAGATCACACCGGATCCGTAAACATTTGTAAATATTTTATCAGAGACCATATACATTCCGAGTCCGAGTCCGACCTCTGCTTTCTTAGTGAATAATCTGTGACTTAAGGAATCTCTCTCTTCAGCAGTCCTTTTAATAACGTATTTTCCAATTATGGGATCAAAATATTTGATCTTTATTTTCTTTCCGTCCTCAAGACAATCAAACTGTGAAATAATAAGTTCATCTCCGGATTTGAGTCCTGACATGATCATTATCTTTCCACCCTTATCTGCACCGATAGTAAAATCAATTCTTTTTGCTCTCTTATTTTCAACAATATATCCGTAATATCCTTCAGGACCACGAAGGATCTCACTCTTATTACCGACAAAAACATCTTCGTATTCTCTTAGGATGTTGACTTTAGCTTTCATTCCGGTTTTCAGAACATTTGAAAAATTATCGACAATTGCAAATATTTTTCCTTCTAATATTCTGAGTTTCCCGTTGAAAGATCCGGAAACTCCATCAAAAGTAACTGTCACTTTCATATTTTCATTATATTTCAAAACATCATCAACTTTGACAGGGATCCGTACCCGAGTTTTATCTTCAACCTTTACGAGCTCTCCACCTTCTTTCACTATGTCTCCGCTTCTTGGGATGAAGGTCAGAATACCATCGGTTGGAGAATAAACATTTGAATTGGATATCATATTTCCCAGTTTAGGGATAAGCAGAGAAATATTTCTTATTTTTTCCTTGAGTTCCTTCTCAAGAGTCATGGACCTGTCAGACCAGGTTTCAATATTAGCAAGAAGTTTTTTCCACTCGTCAAGAGATGATCTTGCATTATCAAGTCTTTTCTGCATATCTTCAATATCAAAAGAGAGAAGAAGCTGCCCTCTGGAAACCTCACTCCCTTCATCTGCATTGACCTTCAAAATAATTCCTTCGATTCCTGAAGTAAGTGTTTCTACAGCTCCTGAAGAAACAGATGATGCGATCGTTTCGTAGCCTGAGAAACTCTCTTTCTTCATTACCCGGGTCTTTACTTTAAGTGTGGTCGGGCAATTATCAAAATCGCTCCATTCCTTCGCTTCCATATACCTGACCTCGTTGGCAACAATAGGTTTCTCTTCTCTTTTAACTATCTTTTTTGCCGGTTCTTTTTTCTTTACGATTTCTTTCTGTTTTTTCTTTACTGATTTTTTTTCAGGAACCGGAGATTTGAATTTTATTTTTTTCCCGTCATAAAGACATTCAGTTCCGGTAGTGATCAATTCATCACCTTCATTTAATCCGGACAGGATCACAACTTTTTTATTTGCAGAAGGCCCTGTTTTCACATAAACTTTTTTAGCCCTCTTTTTCTGAACCAGATAGACATACTCTCCTGATTTGTCTTTATTAATTTTCGATTCGTCAAGAACTGCAACTGAATCATAAACTTTTACGAGTACTTTAAATTCCGCAATGCTTTTCGTTGACAATTTAAGGTCGTTATTGTCAAAATAAACAATAACCTTCCCATCAGTTTTTTCAATTTTCCCGGTCACAACATCTTCAACATTATCAAATCTTACAGAGAGGGAATCAAGTCCGGATAATAGCTCCGTATCCTCTGGATCCATAACCATTTTCATTACGGAGTTATCAAGAACCTTTGCAACTTCATCATTTTCGTTCAATTCTGTTCCGGAGGAAATAATTGAGATCACCTGACCTGTTTTTTCTGATAACAACACATTACTCTTCTGCAGGTTTAAAAGCTTTTCAAGTTTTGCCTCAAATTCTTTAACTTTATTCTCCGCCTGAAGTTCTGCTTTCGCGCTGCGAACCTTCCAGTTCTTTCTTTTCCGCAGGTTATTTTTCCAGTCTTTGAGAGAAGTTCTTGTTTCTTTTATCTGACCACCCATTTTAGACATATCAAAATTGAGAATGACATCACCTTTAACAATTTTATCTCCTGCACTAAAAAATACTTTCGCAACTTTTCCTGTCATTCCAGAAACGATCGGAGAGATTCCGCCATCGATTAGTCCTTTCTCAAAATATTTAAACTCATTGAAACTCTCGTTTTTAATTGTTTGAAACTCTACAAATACTTTACGGGGGCATTTTTTCTTAACAGGATCCTTAGCCGGGACTGATATTTCACTTGTACCGGTATTTTTTGAGAAAACTATGAACAGAATACCTGAACCGGAAGAAGTGATCTTATAGTTATAATCCTTGTATTTGAATTCATCTATGTTCTCTTCGATCTTCTTTCTTGATTCATCGGAACAATATACCCTGACCTCGATCCTGTCATCATGTTCAAAAGTCCCGAAGGTCTTATACCCAAGATTATCTTTGTTCTTAACAAGAAAATTGACAAATTCCTCTTCACCCTGGATAGGATTTTCCTTGCTTGTCAATAAAGTTCCTGAGGCTGCAATAAAAATAAATATAGTTGTAAATAGCAACGTTAAGATTTTTTTCATATTTGCTCCTAAAAAGAATTTGGATCTCAATTGGAATTATACTTATTAGAACCATTTATGTCAACTTTATAATAGTGTAAATGTTGTGCTAAACAATATCTTCGTTTTTTCGTAACATTAAATGAAACGAATATCCTGAAAAAGGGAGTTGTTCGGGAAAAAATTTGACTAATTACCTTTTACGGGATAGTATAAATCAAGATAAAATTGTTTAAAAGGAGCGAACAATGAAAAAAACTAATGCTTTTTTTGTATTGATGATAATGGTTTCTATAATGATCTTCATATCGGGTTGTAACGACAAAGCAAAGAGCGGTACGGTTTCATCCGAACAGGTCGAACTTTATAGTTACATACCTGATTCTGCAACCGGATTATTTACAATTAATTTTAATAAACTTACAGCTGTTCCGGCTTTTAACGAGATAAAAGAAGATATGAAGTTTGATAAGATCGGCAAAGAACAGAAGTTCTTTAAGGGTTATGCTGATTTTGTTGAAAAAACCGGAATTGACCCAAAAAAGGATGTTAAGTCAGTAGTAGTAGCAATTTTCGGCGAAATTGGTGAAAAAGAACCTGATGTGTCCGTTATTGCCAATCTAAATTATGACAAACAAAAATTGCTGGCACTTCTGAAAGAGTCGAAGACGGATTTCCAGGCCACAGATTTTAACGGGATGACACTTTATTCCGGTAAGGATGAAAAAGGGAAAGAGGGCGGTTTTATTTTCCTTTCTGACAATCTG
>CAYNUG010000180.1:0-3717 GCA_964400545.1 uncultured Clostridia bacterium
CAACTTTCACAGCATGGCAATAATTCCCGACAGGACAGAACCATCAATTGAAGTATATTCAGATAATAAACTGAATACTGCCTTTTTAACTGCAGGATTCAGTTATAACACAAATGAAAATATGGGAAAGTTTTACACAGAAGCGGTTTACGCGGGATTATTTCCTGTTCTCAAAGTAGGTTTGGTCAAAAATGGAAGAAGAATGACATCTCCTACAGATCTTATGTGGAATGAAACAACAGCAAATTTTTCAATTCTGATTCCTCTTGATCTCTCAAAAGGGGTCTTTATCAGAAAGCTTGAACTACAAGCTGAGATATCTTCAACAAAAATCTCCGGTGATGAAAATAACGGCTATAAAATCGTACCTGGAAGTATAAATTCAAGCTCATACAGTATACGGTTCTCAAATTTCAAACAATTTTCAAGAAAGGACCTTGCCCCTACTAACGGCCAATTCTTAACGGCAAAATATTCTCATACTCCATGGGACAACTATTACAAAGGAGAGAAAATATTCGTTCATGGTATTTTATTCTTTCCTGGTTTATTCAGACATAATAGTTTAAGAATTGGTTTCTCATATGAACATCAAGACCCTGTCAATTATTTATTCTCAAGTAATACTGGTTTTTCAAGGGGCTATGATTTCAAGTTCATGGAGAATTTGATCTTTGCAAGTTTCAACTATAATTTCCCTTTTTCCTATCCGGATATAGCTATTGGTGAATTGTTTTACCTTAAAAGGATAAAAGCTGGAATTTTTACCGATCTTGGGAAAGGCTCTGACAAAGGGAACACTGAGTTTTTCAATTCTGCAGGATTTGAGATATCCGGAGATATCAACCTCTTTTCAATTCCGATCGACATCGAAGCAGGAGTAAGATTATCCTACAGATTTCTTGATGGAACATTCAGGTTCGAACCGATCTTTCTCGGAATTGGATTCTAATAAATCACAGAAAATTTATAATTTCTCAATAACTTGTCCGTCTTTTGTATCTTTAACCTCGAAACCTTTCTCTCTGATCATATCTCTGTATTTATCCGAAAGTTCATAATTCTTCTCACTTCGTGCCTTCTCCCTGTCTTCGGCAAGAGAAAGAACCTCCCCGGGAATATCTGCTTCTTCTTTATCCAGTAGTTTCAATCCCAATATCCGATCGAAATATTCGATTATTTCAAGTTTCTCAATAGATCCGAGATTAGAGTCCTTTATCATTTCATTCAATAATGCAAGAGTTTTGGGAATATTCAGATCATCATTTATAAGTTTTAAAAACTTTTCAAGATAATAGGATTTTCTCTCTTTTCCATCATAACTTATTTCATTTTTTTTAAGTTCCGATATTCTGTTCTTTAAATTTCTATATCCCTGGGATGCACCTTCCATAGCTTCCCAGCTGAACATAAGCTGCTTCCTGTAATTGGCCCCGAGACACAGAAATCTGAATGCAAGAGGATCAAAACCTTTGTCTATAAGAACTTGAAGTGTAAGAAATTCACCCGAGCTTTTACTCATTTTGCCTTTATCCAAAACAAGAAATTCACCATGAAGCCAGTATTTCACCCACGGTTTCTTCCCGAATGCCGCTTCCGCCTGTGCAATTTCATTAGTATGATGAACGGGAATATGATCAATACCTCCGGTATGAATATCAAATTGTTCACCAAGATATTTTGAACTCATTGCAGAACATTCAATATGCCATCCCGGATAACCCGTTCCCCAGGGGCTTTCCCATTTCATATCCTGATCCCCAAATTTTGATTTGGTGAACCAGAGGACAAAATCTGAATAATTTTTTTTGTTTTTATCTATCTCAATTCTCGCCCCATGCTGAAGATCATCAATGCGAAGCCGAGCTAATTTTCCATAGTCATCAATCTTGGAAGTATCAAGATATAAATTACCCCCGGAGAAATATGCAAACCCATTCTTTTCAATCTTTTTCTCCATATTTATCATATCTTTAATGTGTTCAGTAGCCCGACAGATTATTTCAGGTTTCTGGATATTCAGTAACGAAGTATCATTAAAAAATGATTCTTCATAAAACTTTGCAATATCCCATACACTTTTGTTTTCCCTTTTTGCTCCCGCAACCATCTTATCTTCTCCTTCATCTGCATCACTTGTAAGATGGCCTACATCTGTAATATTCATAACATGCCTTAATTCATATCCGTTTAAAATTATCACCCTGCGAAGAATGTCATTAAAAATATATGTTCTCAAATTCCCGATGTGAGCATAATTATAAACCGTAGGGCCACACGAATACATTCCGGCTTTCCCTTCAATTATAGGTTCAAAATCTTCTTTTTTTTGTGTTAGAGTATTATAAAATCTAAGTTTCATATTTCTGATCCTGCATATTCATTATCATAATTATTATATAGCAATAATACGATCAGTTCAATTTTCTTTTTTTTATAAAAAAAAATAATTTAAGATTTTTTTTTGTTAGTTTTATATAATATATATTAAGTGATTATAGTAAAATTATAATCATTAAAAAAAAGGAGAGATTATGAGAAAAAAATTAATGATCTTATTGATCGCAACATTGTTCATTACGATGATGTTCAGTACCGGATGCAAGAAAAAGTTTGATATCACGGGAACCTGGACAATTAATTACAATTGGGGTGTTATAACTAACTCGGTTAACACGGATTCGACGATCAGTTCTATGAATGGAGCCTCTGCGACAGGAACTGCTACTATCACTTTTACAGGGGATAGAAAAACAGGTACTTTCGTTGTTCAAATTTACAATGGAACTTATACTGTTGACGGTAATAATGTAAAATGGGTTTATACTTCAGGCACAACTTATACCGGAACATCATCTGATGACAATCACATGAGCGGTACGATGGTCTCAGGATCTTACCTTGGTAGTTGGACAGCAACTAGGTAAAAAATAAATCCTAAACAACAAAAAAAAGGAGAGAAAAAAAATCTCTCTTTTTTTTTGTTGTTATATAAATTGTCAATTCATTTTATTTTGAATTGATTTTTAATTATATTTATATAAAATATAAAAAGGAGAAATTATGAGAAAAAAATTAATGATCTTATTGATCGCAACATTATTCCTTACGATGATGTTTAGTACCGGATGCAAGAAAAAGTTTGATATCACTGGAACCTGGACAATTAATTTCACTTGGTTTAATTGGATAACCGGATCGGGAACAATGACTTTTACCGGAGATAAAACCTCGGGAACTTTCACAAACAATGCCGGTAATACTGGAACGTATACAGTAGATGGTAACAATGTAAATTGGGTTTATCCTTCAGGCACAACTTATACCGGGGTATCATCTGATGACAACCACATGAGCGGTACGATGACCGGAGGATCTTTCAGTGGTACCTGGAAAGCAACTAGGTAAAAAATAAATCCTAAACAACAAATAAAAAGGAGAGATTTTGAAAAAAAAGTTAATGACCTTATTGCTTGCGATATTATTCCTGACAATGATGTTCAGTGTCGGATGTAATAAAGATTTTGACATTACCGGAAGTTGGACTCTTAATTTTACCTGGAATTATTTATTTTCTGGGACAGAGACCATAACTTTTACCGGAAATAAGGATTCAGGATCATTTACTGATGGAACTGACAATGGAACTTATACAGTTAAGGGTGATACCGTAGCATGGGTTTATAATAAAGATGGGACTACTTTTATAGGTTCATT
>CAYNUG010000181.1:0-3634 GCA_964400545.1 uncultured Clostridia bacterium
AGAGACCCCTCAAGATAATACTATTCAAATAATCTCTCTCTGTAAATATTCCAACCGGTTTTTCATCATCAACAACAATAACTGACCCCACTTTGTTTTTGGCCATCTTTTGGATGGCTTTGTAGACTGTGTCCTTCGGCGATACTGAGATCACTTTCCAATCATGGTCCTCTGGAAAAACATCTTTGATCTTTGTTTTCATTGCTAACCCTCCAAATTAATTTTATGCAAAATAAGGATTTCTTCCTTAAAGATCACACCTCAAACATCTTTTTGCATCTTCAACCGCCATTTGTTCAGTATACCCGCTCTCTACTTCGGTAAAATCTTTTTTTCTTTTTGAGGCTTCAAGGCATGGCATTTTAGGTCTTTTGAGCTTTTCAATTTCTTCATCGGGAATCTCCAATTCGGGTACTTTCCTTCTTGGTCTGACAGACCTGTAATTCCATTTCAATTTTTCTCCTTTGAAGTCCAGATCAATGGCTGCAGCTACTCTCTGCCCGGCTGCAATTGCTTCAATTATTGTTGAAGGGCCTGTAACTGCATCACCGGCAGCAAAAACCCCTTCCATACTGGTTTTCAGACTGTTCGGATCCACTTTGAATGTATTCCACTTTGTTATTTCAAATTCATCGGTATTTCCTATCGCTTCAATATCCGGTTCCTGGCTTATTGCCGGAATTACGACATCACATTTCAGAATAAATGCTGAGCCTTCAACAGGAATAGGCCGGCGACGTCCACTCGAGTCTGATTTACCCATTTTGTTCCTGATGCATTCAAGACCTGTCAACTTCCCATTTTCACCTATAAGTTTTATTGGAGCAGCCAGGTATTCAATTATAACGCCCTCTTCCTCAGCAGCTTTAATCTCTTCTTCGAAAGCAGGCATTTCTTTCCGTGTTCTTCTATATGCAATTATTACTTTAGATGCGCCTAATCTTACTGCTACTCTGGCCGCATCAATTGCTGAGTTTCCTCCTCCGATAACTACTACATTATCACCTGGTTTCGTTCTGTCACCATAATTTACCTTTGTCAGGAACTTGATGCTATCACAGCAACCTTCATATTTATCTTCTCCTGATATCATCAATTTTCTACCTTTAAAAGCCCCGATCGCAAGTAAGATTGCATCGTATCCTTCTTTTTTCAATGAATCTATTGTTATATCTTTCCCAAGTTTGATTCCTGTCATGACATCTACACCGAGAGCAATAATTGCATCTATTTCACTTTGAACAATATCTCTAGGTAGCCGGTACTCCGGAATACCTGCAACCATCATTCCTCCGGCTTTCGGCATCGATTCGAATACCTTTACCTCATATCCCTTTTTTATTAAAAAATATGCGGCAGTTAACCCCGCAGGGCCTCCGCCTATGATTGCCACTTTTTCATCCTTAATTATCCTGACGGGTTGTATATTTTCGGCCCTTCCTATACCTCTGTCCGCAACAAATCGTTTAAGATGCATAATTGATATCGGTTTATCTACTTCACCTCTTTTACACTCTGTTTCACATGCATGTGTACATGCACGCCCGCATATTGATGGAAACGGATTATCCTCCAATATAAGATCCAATGCATCATCAAACCTCCCATGTGCAATAAACGCAACATAACTGGGAATATCTATTCCGGCCGGGCAGGCACTCTGGCAGGGACTTGGGGTCAATCTTTTACAAACTCCTGCAGGACATTTTTTATCATAAATATGAGCTTCATATTCATGTCTGAAATATTTCAAAGTGGTTAGGACAGGATTTGGTGCTGTTTTTCCGAGTCCGCACAAAGCTCCGTCAATAATAGAATAGGAAAGCTCTTCAAGCTTATCGAGATCTTCAGGTCTTCCTTTGCCGTCGCATATCCGTTCAAGGATCCTGAGCATAACCTTGGTACCAACTCTGCAGGGTGTACATTTACCACAGCTTTCTTCTGTAGAAAATTCAAGAAAGAATCTTGCGATATCAACCATGCAGCTTGTCTCATCCATAATGACCATACCACCTTAACCCATGATCGCACCGGTATTATTAATGGATTCATAATCGATCGGGATATTCATCATATGTGCAGGGATACATCCACCTGAAGGTCCTCCAAGCTGAGCAGCTTTAATTTCATGCCCGGGTAAAGGGCCTCCGCCTATATCAAATATTGCTTTTCGCAAAGACGTACCCATTGGTATCTCGATCAATCCTGTGTACTTCACCTTTCCGGCTAACGCAAAAACCTTTGTCCCTTTTGATTTTTCAGTACCGATCGTATTATATTCAATTGGAGAATCAAGTATTATTCTAGGGATATTAGCCAGGGTTTCTACATTATTCACAACTGTTGGTTTTTGATTCAATCCTTTTATAGGAGGAAATGGAGGTTTAGGCCTTGGCATACCACGCTGATCCTCTATTGAAGCTATAAGTGCTGTTTCCTCCCCACAAACAAATGCTCCAGCCCCTTCTCTAATTGAAATATCATAAGAAAATCCACTACTGAGAATATTACTCCCGAGAAAGTTTTTCTGTCTTGCATCTGTAAGTGCCTTTTCAAGCGTTTTTAATGCGAGAGGATATTCCGCTCTGCAATAAATATATCCTTTTGTTGCGCCTATAGCATACCCGGCAATAATCATTCCCTCTATCACGGAGTGCGGATCACCCTCCAAAAGTGATCTGTCCATAAACGCACCCGGATCACCTTCATCCGCATTGCAGATAACATATTTTTCCTCTGCGGATGTATTCCGGCAAAAGGTCCATTTCTTAGCAGTCGGGAAACCCGCCCCGCCCCTTCCTTTAATACCGGAAATTTCAACTTTTTTTATCACATCTTCCGGTTTTTGATTCAGAATTTTTTTTAGAGCTTCATATCCGTCATAAAGGATATAATCTTCTATCGAGAACGGATCAATATTCCCGCAGTTCTTCAATGCAATCTTTATCTGATCTTTTGTGAGAGAATATTCATCAACAAACGGTACACCTTCATAAGCGGTTTCGAGATTATTCTCGGGACGGTATTGGAAAATCGAGTTTTCCTTTAAAACAATACCTTCCTTAATGGTCTTTGATAAGATCCCGGGAACTAAATCAGGAGTTATTGTCCCGTAGATCAATCTTGTACGTCCTGACATATTTACTTCAACATTAACTTCCTGAGAACAGAGTCCTATACATCCGGTTGATCTCAGGTCAACATCAATTCCATTTCTTTTGATCTCTTTTTCCAAACTATTAAAAACTTCCACTGCACCCGCAGCACGACCACATGTCGCCATACCCACAATTATTTGAGATCTCATTCCTTTCATTTAGATATCACCATTTTCCGAATCATTTTTATAGGTATTAATAATGTCTTTCATTTTATCAAGAGTTAAAGTCCCATAGACCTTATCATTCACCATCATTGCCGGAGCCAGTGCGCAACATCCGAGACATGCAACATTTTTCACAGTAAAAATCCTGTCCTCAGTCGTCGGGTTCTCATCATCTACATTTAGCATCGCTTTAAGCTTTTTACCCAATTGTTTCGACCCACCCACATGACAAGCAGTACCATTACAGATCTTAATAATGTTTTTCCCTACCGGTTTTGTGCTGAACTGAGAATAAAAAGTTATAATACC
>CAYNUG010000182.1:0-3497 GCA_964400545.1 uncultured Clostridia bacterium
CCAGAGATAATCCCCCCATCGATAATTGTCTTGAATCATACATGGTCATTCCATTCCAGGAAACAGCCGGAGATTCATAATATCTGTAATCATAATTCTGAGATGACAGGTTCATGCAAGAGATCATAAAAAACATTGCTATCAGAGCATTATTGAATCTTATCATTTATAATAGTCCTTACTTTTTTCCAAAAATTTTACTTAATATTTTCAAAGGAGCGGTCATAACCCTGCCTACAATCCCGATACCTTCTTTTTCTTTTTTTTCAGGTTCTATAAGTAACTCTTTTATCATTTCCATATTAACATGTGAACTAATCAGTTCCACAATATTTCCGATCTTTTTGGACTCACCAGGTTCAACTTTAAAGATCTTATGATGAATCTTTTTAACTGTTCTTTCAAAGGGAGCATCACTTCTGAATAAAGGAAGCTCTGCTTTTTTGCATGCTTCAATTACCCAGTTATCTGTTTTCTTGTTTCCACAAAGGATCATGGCACTTGGTCCTTCAGAAAACACACCGGACAATTTCCTCGATAGAACAGCATCTATCACATCTCGTCTGCCTGCACTCACTACAAGAGCTCTCTTCGGATTATCAACGATCATTCTCAGTACTTCATCACTATTACCAAAAGCTGAGTTAAATCCTGTCACACTTTTCATTTTAAGTTCTTCATTAAGATAAAGTGTTTCCGCACCCATTTCTCTCTTAAGGACCCCGAGTGATGGAGAGGACAATGCGTTCAGATAGGGAATAAAACCCAAGATCGGGATTCCCGTAGATGCGAACCACTCTGAAAGCACTGATCTGACCTTTTCCTCTTTATCCGGAA
Organism: uncultured Clostridia bacterium; assembly: GCA_964400545.1. GTDB lineage: Bacteria > Acidobacteriota > Aminicenantia > UBA2199 > UBA2199 > UBA647. The sequence continues at coordinate 838 of CAYNUG010000182.1, forward strand.
TGATCTTATTAATGATAACACCGAGGACCCTGACCCTTTTTGCCCTGAAAGGCTCGACACTGAGATTAAATCTGTCAATTGTCGATCCAATTCCCCCATTAAGAACGAGAATAACTGGTATACCAAACATAGAAGCGACATCGGCATTGGAAAGATTGAAAACAGATCCTACACCGGGATGGCCTGTCCCTTCTACCACTGTAACTTTGTATTTTGAATTAAGATAGTTGAATGATTTGCGAATATTTTTTTTCAGATCAGACGGCTCCCCTGTCTTAATAAATTTTTCTGCTGCTCCTGAAGATGTCGAAAAAGGAGCTGTATACTTAACAGGAATTCCAAGTCCCATCGCACTGTCAAGAAGATATGAATCCTGCCCTACTGAACTTCCGTCCACTATAGTAGATTTCTGTCCAAGTGGTTTCATGAATGCAACATCATCAGGAAATAACTTCTGAAAATATGAAACAAGCCCGAGAGATATCGTCGTTTTTCCTGCATCTTTTCCACCACCCGCTATATATACACCGTATTTCATTTCAAATCTCCTCACATTCTGAAAATATTCTTTAACAGATAGGATATCATTATCATATAGTCAGATTGTCGTGTGCCATTGACAACAAACCCTGAACAGGCAATCCATATGGGCATGAACTTTCACAATAGCCTTCACAATCTAAACAATGTCTGGCATCTTTTCCATTTAACGATAAATACTTCTTTATTGCATATTTTTCTCTCTGATGAGCATCATAATAATGATTGAACCTAAGAATATCGTTTATTTTAAGTTCCTCAGGACATGAAGATTCACATTCATTGCATCCATGCCTGCAATACAATTTCCCCGGCCCTTCCTTATAATAAGACAATTTTTCATTTTCTGGTTCACTTAATCTTGTCCCGGATAATCCTATAAACTCATCAATATCGTCAAAATTCTTGATCGAACAGACAACAGAACTAACACCGCTGTTTCCGAGAACATATTTAACAGCTCCATCACTTATTTCCCTTGGATTATTAAGATCATACTTTTTTATGAAGCCATCTGCAAATTCAGCTTTCTTTTTAAAACGGATCAATCCTTCTCTAAATAAAGGATGAACTTTTTTTCCTTCTTCTTCAAGTTTTTTTATTCTGTCCCTGATTATATAATATTTTCCTACAGGATTTACTTTCATAAGTGTAACACCGATATTTTCCTTTCTGCAATTTTCAATAACTTCAGCTCCAAGATCCTGCTGAATAAAATTGTATGCCATTAGGATAACATCAAATCGACCATCTTTCACTGCTTCGTTCAGAATAGTTGCCATCGTTACTTTTGGTGCCTGATACCAATTGGATCCATGATTTGAAACCCCTATGTGTTTTAGCTTCCCCTCTTTTTTCATTTGCTCCATTGCTGAATGGAATCCCGGAGTTTTCAGTATTTCGATAGATTCAGCACTGTGTATCATCATACAATCAATGTAATCAGTATCAAGTTCTTTAAGGCATTTGTTGAATCTTTTTATAAATCCAGCCTCACTTTTATCTTTCTTGATCTCCAGTTTCGAAGTAATAAAAATTTTCTCTCTCCCTATATCTTTAATTGCCTCGCCAACTATTTTCTGATTCTTGTAGCTTTCTGCAGTATCAATATAATTGATCCCGGATTCTAATGCGGTTCTGATGACCTGAGTATTATTTGAATATCCGATACTTATATCTGAAACTTTGAATCCGGTACGTCCAAGCATCCTGTGATCTTTGATAGAAATTACTTCATTTTCCTTGTCAGCTTTTTTCTCATCCCCGCCAAATAGATCCGATCTGATCAATCCGCCTCCGACCAATCCCATTGCCGAATTTTTGATAAAGTTCCTTCTATTTAATCCATTTTTCACAGTTCACCTCCCGTAAGTAAGAAAATTTCAAGATATTTGATAAGATTCTAATAAACAACTATTAGGTTTGAATATAAAAACATAAAAAAATATCATATTTTTTATAATGATTGAACAACAGAGAAATGTCAACTTCACAAAGGAAAACATAATAAAAAAATGAGTGTTATACTTTCTTTTCTTTCCATTTGCCTTTTCTGAATATAATTATTCCAATTGTAGCTATCATAATATCTGCAAGTATTATTGCAAGATAGACGCCATAGGCATTAAAACCCAATTTCATAGCGAGTAGATATGCAACAGGTAGCTCAGTTAACCAGAAACAGAAAAAGTTTATTATCGTAGGTGTTCTCGTATCACCTGACCCATTCAATGCCTGGATCATAACCATACCGATAGCATAAAAAGGAAATATAACACTTATAAATCTTAAAGCCTCTTTGCCCGCAAGAACTACCGCAGGTTCTGATGTGAATATTTTGACAAACTCTTCTGCAAATATCATGAATATTACAGCAACAATTGAGAGAAAAAGAAAGTTTATTTTTGATGTTATTATTACTGATCTTTCAGCTCTCTCAGGTTTTTTCGCCCCCAGATTCTGCCCGACCATTGTTGAGGCAGCATTGCTCAGTCCCCATGATGGGAGAAGTGAGAAAATAATGATCCTAATCGCTATGGTGTAACCTGCAAGAACAGAACTTCCGAATGTAGACATTATTCTGACAAGCCCTATCCAAGAAGTTGTTGATATTAGAAACT
>CAYNUG010000183.1:0-3442 GCA_964400545.1 uncultured Clostridia bacterium
ATTCAATAAATATAGGTCTTCCCGTAATTGAACTGGACACCACGGAAGAATTCGGCGAAGGTGACAGAATCCTGATAGATTTTAATGAAGGCGTTATTAACAATTTTACAACCGATAAAACATACAGGATCACCTCCTACCCCGAATTCATGCAAAAAATAATCGAATCAGGAGGATGGATGAATTATATAAAAAAATTTGGAAGGAGTATGAATATATGAAAAATTTTACAATTTGCATATTGCCAGGTGACGGAATAGGACCCGAGATAATGGGACAGGCATTAAAAATATTGAAGACTGTCGAGAAGATTTACGAATTAAAAATCAATTTGTTCTCAGGAGTTATTGGAGGTATTGCAATAGATTTGTATAACACGCCGCTGCCTGAAGCCACTCTTAAACTTTGTTTAAACTGTAATGCTATATTGCTTGGATCAGTCGGAGGACCGAAATGGGATAAATTATCTCCAGCAAAAAGACCTGAAAGAGGGGGATTGTTAAAGCTCAGAAAAGAACTCGGATTGTATGCCAATCTGAGACCCGTAATGCTTTTAAACAGTCTTGAAAATATCTCTCCACTTTCATTTAAGGAGAATTCCGGAAAGATAGATCTTATAACTGTACGGGAATTATCATCAGGGATATATTTCGGAGAACCAAAGAAGATCAGCAATAATATTGGAATTGATACGATGATCTACAGGGAAGATGAGATAAAAAAAATTGCAGAAATCGCTTTTAAAATAGCACTGAAAAGAAGGAAAAAAGTCTGCTCTGTTGACAAGGCAAACGTTCTCAACTCTTCTGTGCTATGGAGAAAAACTGTTTCTGATGTTTCTAAAAAATATCCTACCGTTAAAACCGAACACCTCTATATTGACAATGCAGCCATGCAGTTGATATTGAATCCTTCCCGCTTTGACGTGATATTGGCATCGAATCTTTTCGGTGATATTATTTCAGACGAGAGTGCGGCATTGACAAATTCTCTCGGGATGCTCCCCTCCGCTTCACTTGGGGATAAGATAAATCTGTTCGAACCGGCCGGAGGTTCAGCTCCCGATATTGCCGGGAAAAATATTGCCAATCCTATAGCACAAATCCTTTCGGTTGCAATGATGTTCGAATACTCTTACGGAAGAAAAGATATTTCCGATCACATTTACACATCGGTAAAACATCTGATAGAGAAAAATATCCGGACTATAGATATCCGATCAGACATAAAAAATCCCGTATCAACCGAAACATTCGGAGACCTTATATGTGAAGAGATGTTTAAGAACAGCTAAATATTATTTTTTCTCCAATTGTCCAAGCAGAACCTCACATGCCTTCTTCAATTGTTCATCAACACCTTTGGCCTTTGAATCAGGAGAATTCTTCAATATCACATCGGGCACGGCAGGTCCCCACTCCATATTCTTATCGGTTGCCTTAACGTACCATGCTCTGAAAGGTTTTCTTACAAACATACCGTTGATAAGTCCCAGACCTCCGGTCGAAATAACGGCACCGAAAGTGGACTGACCCACAAGAGTCCCTATACCGAGCGTTTTGTAGGCATGTGAAAATATTTCAGCATTGGAATAACTTGATTCATTGCAAAGGGCAACGGAAGGTTTGTTCCATGAATAAAAAGGGAGTCTTTCAGCAAAAGGATAATAATTTCTGAACTTTTTATGATCTTTCAGAGACTTTACTGCTCCTCTCGGGATCGTATAGGAATGCTGCTTAACATTCAGAACTACCATGAGATAATCGGTTGTCCATCCTCCGCCGTTGTACCTTACATCTATCACGATCCCCTCTTTTCCGTATCCGGCAGAAGCAAGTTCCCTCTCAAATCTCTCAAAACTCGGCATATCCATTCCCTGTATATGAAGATATCCCAATTTTCCGTCGGAATACTCTTCAGTCAACTCTCTCCTTTTATTGACCCACTCATTGTATAGTTCATTCCTCAAGGATGCTTCTGGCCTTATGACCACTTCTCTTACTTTTCCGTTCTTGCCCTCTACTTCCAACAACACTTTGTCTCCGGAAGTATCGGTGAGCAGAGAATAAAAGTTGATTCCGTCAGTTATTTCCAACCCGTCAACTTTTAAAATAACATCACCCTCATAAAGTTCGCTTCCGGTTTTATTTGCCGAAGAATCAGGGATAACATGAACCACTTTCACACCCTTTTTTAACGGCAGGACCCTGACACCGAGGTTGCCGGTCACTTCTTTTTGTGTAGATTCTCTTCCACTTCCATACATCCCCATGTGACTCGCATTCAACTGACCCAGCATCACATTGAACATATCCCTGAAATCCTGCATCGTAGACGCTTTAAGGCATTTCTGTCTGTACTGTTTCCTTAATAGTTGAAAATCCCTGCCATGAAATTCGGGATCATAAAAACTGTCTCTCAGCATTCTCCAAGCTTCATCAAAGATCTGAACAAGTTCCTTTTTATAATTGATCACCATTTTTGCCGAGAAAGGCAACGCTTTGATCTTTGAACTTTTCGTTTCCGCTTTAGCAAGAGAACCTCTGCCGGAAATAAAATAAATATTCTTTCCGTTCTTTTCGAGTTTAATTCCTCTCGGATTCTTTGCACTTCCGGTAAATTTTTTGATCTTTTCTCCATTCCATTTAATGGAGAATAAAACCTTATCTTTCATATTCGGTGAATCGGCCGAAAAGAAGAAATTTTTCCCGTCTTTTGAAATCGCAAAATCAGTCTCATCACCGGGTAGGTTCGTGACCTGTACAACTCTCTTATAAATTCCATCAATATCTATTATTATGGGTTTGACCTCTTTCTCTTTTTTATCCTTCTTATCGGACACATCAGATTCATCTTCCCAATCCTGTTTCGTCTTCTGCCAGTCACTTTTCTTCAACCATACGAACCAGATATCCATAGTACTGTTATGTCTTGCCGAAATAAATCCCAGTTTAGAACCGTCAGGACTCCAACGGGGTGAATAATCCCCCCTCGGATGCATGCTGACATTGACAGGTTTTAAACTTCCATCCACCGGTCGGATGAAAACTTCCGTATTAAAATTAAGGTCATTTTTTGAATATGCGATCCATCTGCTGTCCGGACTGAATACCGTCTCTGTAGGAGTTGCCCATCCGTTAACCAGCAATTTTTTACCGGAGATATTTCCTTCTTTGTCTATATCTGCAACAATAAGTTTTCCGTTACCCTGCTGATAAGCAATTTTCTTCCCGTCCGGCGATATCACGGGATTCGTCACATCTTCCTTCTCATCGGTGATCTTTATAGTTTTGTGTTTTAAAGATCTAAAAATACTTTTTTCTTTTTTGTAGGAGGATTCAACCATATAAAGATTGTAATCGCCGTCTCTGTCGGATGAAAAAATAACCACTTCATCTTTTAACCATACAACATTTTTGTCTCTGAAAGGATGATCGGACAG
>CAYNUG010000184.1:0-3430 GCA_964400545.1 uncultured Clostridia bacterium
CCTCCGGTCTTAATATTGACGGAATCAATAACTGAAGAAGGATTTACATTCGCTAATAGAGCTGACAAAGAAATAAGAAGAAATATAAAACCGGAACTTTTAGTATAGAAATTGTTAATTTTTCGGTTTAGGAAAAAAAATACAGTGAGGAATAAAAAAAACGCTATCAGAACAAATGATGCATACCCGAACATTACAAACAGGAATGCCGATACTTCAGAACCGATCTTTCCACCATAATTCTCCACAACAGAATTAATTGTAGAATTAAAAAAACTCGGATCAAACGGAGAATAACTTATCAGACTGAACACCAAAAATATCGAAAGAAAAAGAAAAAATATTCCGAAAATCTCACATTTTACAGATAGTTCGTAAGAGTTTCCATTACCCCCATTTCCTTTCTTCATCAAGTATCAGTATATTATCAGGTATGATTTTTGTCAAGAAAAAATGATTGGCAAATTACTCCCAGCTGAGTATCACTTTCCCGCAATTTCCTTCTTCCATTACTTCAAATCCTTTCATGAAATCATCAACATGAAACCTATGTGTTATCACAGGAGTAAGATCAAGTCCGGACAGGATCATCTGTTCCATTTTATACCATGTTTCAAACATTTCCCTGCCGTAAATGCCTTTAAGCTGAAGAGCTTTAAATATTATTTTATCCCACTCGACAGTTGTCGAAGAAGGGAGAATTCCCAGAAGAGAAATTTTCGAACCGTTGTACATATTTTCGATCATTTCATTAAAAGCAGAAGGAGCCCCGGACATTTCCAGACCGATGTCGAATCCGACCATATCGAGTTCTTTTACAATATTTGATATCTTCTCCTTCATCGGATTAAGAACTCTTGTAGCGCCCATTTTCTTTGCTATTTTAAGTCTGTATTCACTTATATCGGAAACAACAATATGTCTTGCTCCTGCAAACCTGCATATCGCAACCGCCATACTACCTATCAGGCCCGCTCCTGTTATCAACACATCTTCACCGATCACCGGGAAAGAAAGAGCAGCATGGGTAGCATTACCGAAAGGATCAAATATAGATGCCATCTCATCACTTATCTTTTCATTCAACTTAATTACATTTGAAGAAGGAACAACAACATATTCGGCAAATGCTCCGTCCCGATGGACACCAATCCCAACCGTATTTTCACAAACATGCTTTTTCCCTCTTCGGCAATTCCTACAATGTCCACAAGCAATATGTCCTTCGCCGGTCACCCGTTCACCGATCTCGAAATTTGTCACTCCAGATCCCATTTCAGCGATCGTTCCCACGTATTCGTGCCCAATCGTCATCGGCGTTTTAATTGTCTTTTGAGACCATTCATCCCATTTATAAATATGGAGATCCGTTCCGCATATAGCGGTCTTTTTTATTTTTATCAGTACATCATTAACACCATATTTCGGAATATCAACATCCTCCATCCAAAGCCCTCTTTCAGGTCTCTTTTTTACAAGTGCTTTCATTTTCTCCTCCGGAGTAATTTTAATTCAGGGCTCTGGATATTTCAAGATAATTAGTGAATAATTTAATTAAATATTATCCTTCTCAGTGCAATTCATTGAAGAGGAACGTATAAATATGTTAAGTTCCAGATTTTTTCTTGATTTTTTTATCCAATGCCTGTAAATTGAAGTTTAACTCTGGAGAATTATATGAAAAAAGTCGTTATAACTATCTTTTTAATTTTGTTTGTTTCCATTATCCTGTCTTCCGAAGAAAATCCACCAAAGATAGATATTCCTTCGATCGCATTTAAAGGTCAGAAGATTGATCTTTCAAAAGTAGAGGATATAATCGATATTAAAATAAACGGAGAATCAGCGGGGTCAAAATCTTTCATTATTAATGACACAGGAACGATCAATGTCATCATAACAACAAGCAAAGGGAGTTTTGACTACGCTATACACTCAATTCCCGGAATTCTTACAATTATTCCTCCACTTCTTGCAATTATTCTCGCGATGATATTTAAAGAAGTAGTGACAGCACTATTCATCGGTGTATTTGCAGGTGCACTTCTTCTTAATAATTTTCATATTATTAGGTCATTTTTTAATGTTATAGATAAATATATTATCAATGCCGTTGCAGATCATGATCGAGCTTCCATAGTTATTTTTACTCTTCTACTCGGGGGAATGGTCGGAGTGATCACAAAAACCGGAGGGTTCAAGGGTATAGTGGATTCACTTTCTAAGCGGGTGAATTCCGCCAAATCAACACAAATGTATACATGGTTGATGGGAATTTTTATATTTTTCGATGATTACACAAATACACTTATCGTAGGGAATACAATGCGTCCACTCTCGGATAAATGGAAGGTCTCGAGAGAAAAACTTGCATATATAGTTGATTCCACTGCCGCACCCATGGCATCCATTGCATTGATATCGACATGGATAGGATTCGAGATATCTCTAATCAATCAATCTCTTCATGCATATAACCTGAATTTTGATGCTTATTCACTTTTATTATCATCCCTCCCTTTGAGGTATTACTCTATATTATCGCTTTTCCTTGTGTTCCTCATATTCACAACAAAACGGGACTTCGGCCCAATGTTGAAAGCAGAGAGAAGAGCAAAGACAGGATTGCTTATAAATGAAAAATCAATCCCTTTATCTGATTTTGAATCTTCGGGACTAACTCCTTCCAAATTTATCACACCAAAATGGTACAGCGGGATCATTCCTATTGTCACAGTGATCATAGCGACATTTGCAGGATTGTATTTTTCAGGAAAAGCAGCTATAGCATTGAAGGATGGTACTCTCGCATCAAGGTCATTCTTTTCAATACTTTTTTCCGGATCGGTTTTAAAAGATCTCGGTTCAATTATTTCATCTGCCGATTCTTTCAGAGTTTTACTCTGGGCATCACTGATGGGCGTTCTGTCAGCGATCTTAATTGCATTGGTCAGGGGGATCCTGAAAATGAGAGAAGCCGTGACATCTATGGTTCAGGGAATGAAATCAATGGTCATGGCAATACTTATTCTCGTAATGGCCTGGTCGCTGGGAGTAGTTCTTGTAGAATTGAAAACAGCGGATTATCTGGTTTCACTTCTTTCTTCGAATCTCGACTATCACTTATTTCCTGCGATCGTATTCATCTTCTCTGCTGTAATCTCATTCTCAACTGGAACATCGTGGGGGACTATCAGTATTATGTTTCCTCTGGTTATCCCGATCATTATAGGTTTACTTTCAAACTCTCCCGATCTGAAACATTTTTTGATCATAACAATTTCTTCCGTTTTGGCCGGGTCTGTCTTCGGGGATCATTGTTCACCTATTTCTGATACAACAATACTTAGTTCGATGGCATCTTCCTGTGACCATATTGACCATGTTAAAACCCAAATACCTTATGCGTTGACCGTTGCAGGGATAGCTC
>CAYNUG010000185.1:0-3380 GCA_964400545.1 uncultured Clostridia bacterium
TAATAAAGATCCATTTCCATCCTATATCTAAAAAAACATAGACCAATCTTTTATTGTATACAAAATCAAAAAAAACACGTATATTTAAAGTTAGTATTTTTCGACAGCCTGATCAATTGAGAAAATTTTGACTTGGAGGAACAATGAGAATTAAAATATTATCAATCATTATTGTGTTTATATTAAGTTTCCCTGTATTTTCAAACCAGGGGGAAAAGTGTCCTGAAAAGATCAATTCATGGCTCCGCCTCGGACCTGCACCTGTTACACTCCTCGAGAACAGGGTCTATTCAGATAACAGAGCGATAGCTGATCATAATTATATGGATGTAGGTTCGGTTGTCCCGAAAATCGGGAAAAATGTTCAATGGATCTCAGGGACATCAATAACATGGGTAAAGGATAATGTATTCAATTTCAAACCTGCCACTGATTCGATATTCTATTTTGCGACCTATCCTGATGCATATAAAAGATTGGGATCGGTTCTCATTCTGAAGGGTATCTCAGGATCTTTTATCGATATATATTTTGATGGGAGAAAGGTGAAAAAAAGTTTCGACAAAAAAAAGGGGATAGTGAAGGCTGAACTGGATATGCTTAATTCAAAACACATACTTCTTTTGAAAATATTTGTCCCCGGCGGAAAAGAATTTGTTCTCGATGCTTCGGTGGAAGACGGAAACCAGATAAAGGAAGGCTCCCTTGTTTTTTCGACCGAACCGGACCGGAGAGTGAATTTTAGAAATATTATCAATATGGTCAGAGTTTCAGATGCAAAGTTGTCTCCCAATGGCAGATTGGCATTCTTAACTCTCAGGAAGACAGGGACGAATGGGAAAACCATCAAATGGAATGAAATATTAAAAATATCTTCCGGTGAGATGATCTTTTCCACCGAAGGTTCCGGATCACTTTCGGGTGTAAGATGGTTAAAAGATTCCCGCTCCGTAACATATACCATTACTTTGAATGGATCAACATCTTTATTCAAATTAAATATATTGAACGGAAAGAGGGAGGAGCTCGCCGGACGAATAAAAGACTTCTCAACCTACTGGTGGTCTCCCGATAATTCCTATCTGATATATACGCGATATTTCAAGAAAGATACGGGAAAGGGATTTAAATTCATCAGCGAAATACCGGAGAGATCCCAATCCCGGGTTTATAACAATTCCATCCATTTGTTTTTCCCCAAGGGACGTATAACTCATAAGATCGGTACTAAAGAAGATGATTTTGGATATGTTCTGATAAGTCCGGACAGCAGGAAAGTGATATTGCAGAAAACACTTGCTGATAACAGAAACAGACCCTATTATAAAAATATTCTTTTCATCCTGGACATAAAGACCCTTTCGCTTAATAAATTTTTTGAGAGTAATTTTGTAACTCCGGTAATGTGGGCACCGGATTCGAAAAAAATACTTTTTTCAGGAGGACCGTCTGCGTTTAAGAAAGCAGGACTTGTACTTGCGAATGGAGTTATTCCCAATGATTATGATACTCAGTTGTACATATTTGATCCGATATCAGGTAAAGCCGATCCTATAACAAAACAATTCGATCCATCTGTAAACGGGGCGTTCTGGGCCAATAAAAATAATTTATATTTATCTGTTACAGAAGGATCATATGAGAATCTCTATAAATATTCGATCCCACATAGAAAGTTCACGCAGATCAAAACCTCTGTGGATGTTACCGGTCATGTATGGTTCTCAAAGAACGGGAAAACAGCACTTTTCTGGGGATCAGGATCCTCCACTCCGTATAAACTCTTTAAAACAGATCTCAACTCCGGACGGTCTTCGATCCTTAAAGATTATAACAATAAAGATTTCAGAAATGTAAAATTCGGTAAGGTCGAGAGTTGGAACTATAATGACAATAAAGGTAAAACAATATATGGAAGGATTTACTATCCTGTTTCTTTTAATAAGATCAAAAAATACCCTTGTATAGTTTATTACTATGGTGGAACCTCTCCGGTGGAGAGGAGCTTCGGAGGGCGTTATCCTTTTAACTGGTATGCTGCGAACGGATATATTGTTTATGTGCTTCAGCCGAGCGGAACTGTAGGATATGGCCAGAAATTTTCTGCTGTTCATGTTAATGACTGGGGGAAAATAACTTCTGCCGAAGTTATTGCAGCAACTGAGGAATTTCTTAAAACACACTCCTGTGTGGATCCGGAAAGAGTTGGAGCAATGGGTGCTTCATACGGAGGATTTCTTACTCAATACCTTGCAACTCAGACAGACATTTTTTCTGCATTTATTTCTCATGCAGGGATAAGTGCACTTTCCAGCTATTGGGGGGTCGGAGACTGGGGATACACTTACAGCGGGATCGCTACAGCAGGAAGTTTCCCGTGGAATAGAAAAGATATATATGTCGAACACAGTCCTCTCTTTATGGCGGACAAAATAAACACTCCCCTCCTTCTGCTCCATGGAGATAAGGACAACAATGTTCCGCCCGGAGAAAGTTATCAGATGTATGCAGCATTAAAGCTACTTGGGAAAGAGGTTGCCCTGATTACAATTGACGGTCAGTCTCACTGGATACTGGATTATTCTAAAAGAGTAAGATGGATGAAAACAATAATTGCATGGTTTGATAAATGGCTTAAAAATGATTCATTCTATTGGGATAAGCTCTATGGAAAATATATAAAGAGGAAAACAAAAAAATAGAGTTTCCTATTTAGAATATTCCGAGGAGCAGTCTGGCCTCTTCGGACATCATTTCTTTGGTGAAAGGTGGGTCCCAGACAAGTTCAACATACAGTGATTTTAGATCTTCGACCTCGCTGAGCTTTTGTTCAACTTCTCTTGGAAGTGAATCGGCAACAGGACAATTTGGAGAAGTCAGGGTCATATCAATTTTCACTCTGTTCTCATCATCGATATCGATCTTGTAAATCAGACCCAGATCATATATGTTAATCGGAATTTCCGGATCGTATATGTTTTTTAGCTTCTCAATGATCCTTTCTTCCAGACTTGTTTCATTTTCCATCGGATCTTTATTCGTTCGATGCCTTTTCTTCACCGTTAAGGGCATTGTTCATGGTGTGCCAGATAAGTGTGGCGCACTTTATCCTCGTAGGGAAATTTCTAACGCCCTGCAAAGGTTCAACTGTACATATTTCTTCAGGAACTTCCACACATGTTTCTTCGCTTGTCATCATATTCTGAAATTCTTTAAACATTCTTTTTGCATCATCGGTAGTTTTCCCCTTAAGATTGGCAGTCATCATTGATGCAGAAGATTTAGAGATCGCACATCCTGCACCTTCGAAAGTTACGTCTACGATCCGATCATTCTCAACTTTTAAATAAAGACCACCTCCAGCCAAAGCTGTAACACAA
>CAYNUG010000186.1:0-3358 GCA_964400545.1 uncultured Clostridia bacterium
TCTTCCGCCGATTTCCGGGAAGAAGATTTCTGTTATCGGTGGTGGTGTTGAAGGACTTACCGCCTCTTATTTCCTGCGACGACTTGGGCATGATGTTAGTATAATTGAATCAACAGAAAAACTCGGTGGAATCCTCCGGTATGTTATCAGTGATGAAAGGCTTCCCAAGGAGGCACTTGACTGGGAAATAAACGGGATATTGAGCACAGGAATAAAACATAAGATCGGAATAACTGCCGGAAAGGATATTTCATTCCAATCAATGATAGAGGATGGTTCTGAACTGGTCCTCCTGACAGTGGGTGGATGGGATAGCGGGCAAATAATGAGTAATTCCATGATATCTGGAAGTATAATCCCTGAATCGGATCTGTTATTGAATTTTCTGATGATGGATGATCATGAACTTCCAGCATTAAAGAAAAAGCATATTGTAATTTCAGGATGGGGAAATTCAGCACTAAGAGCATCTGATATTTGTATAGAAAAAGGTGCGTCAAAAGTTTGTGTTATCTTTCCTTTTTCAAAAGAGGAAGCTATTGAACGCAACATCGATATTTCCATTAAAAAGAGTATTGAGATAGTTTTTTCTTCGGAGATCTCTATGCTTGAGGGTGCTGGAAATTCACTGGAACGGGTAATGATAAGAGATGAATTTGAAGAGGTCACAGAGATTGGTGTGGATTATCTACTGATAGATTCAGGTAGGATACCTGAAATGTTATTCGATCTTGATAATAAAACCGGAAGCTGGAGGTCAGTAGATATCCTTAGTGTTTTTGGAAATGGCAAAATGGGTGGAATTTTTTCTCTTAAAAATATTGGCAGGCCCACAGACCTTGAAAGAGTAGTTGTTGCGGTAGGTATCGGAAGAAAACTGGCGAAGGGGATCCATCTTCATTCAGAGGGAAAAAAGATTGCACCGGAAGAAAATACTATTACAAATGAAGATCAGGTTCCCAATATTTTCAGAATACCGAACAAGTTGTCTCTGATCAATCACAAAGGGAAATTGGATCCTTCAGAAATTTTTACAGAAGAAATGTCCAAAAAACAGGCTGACAGGTGTTTAAGTTGCGGTTTAATATGTTATCAGAAAGCAGATTCGGTTTGTAAATTAATGTAGGTACAAACATGGAATATACAATTAAAATTAATAATGATGATTACGAGTTCGAGGCGGGAGAAACAATTCTGGAAGTTGCAAAGAGAAACGGTATTTATATTCCCACTTTGTGTAATCTCGAAGGGACAAAACCGACAGGTGCATGCAGGGTATGTATTGTTGAGACAGGGAAAATGAGTGCTCCGGTCGCTTCATGCTCGACGCCTGCAGCTCCGGGGATGGAAATCCTGACCGACTCTCCGAGAATAAAAAAAGCCAGAAAAACAATTATTGAATTATTGATGATCTCAGGAAATCATAATTGTTCGGCAATAGGAAACTCCAAATCGGAATTAACCGATTTCATGCAGGAAGTTAATGAATATGACGGTTCAGGCAATATATGTACTGCATACGGAGAATGTGAACTTCAGTCTCTTGCATACAAATATATGGTGAATAACAGGACATTGGAAAGGATCCCTACCAATTACCCTCTTGAAGATAGTGATCCACTGATCGGGAGGGATTTCTCCAGATGTATCCTTTGCGGCAGATGTGTACAGGCCTGTACTGAAATATCGGTTAATAATGCAATCTCTCATGGATATAGAGGAAATATATCAAAGATCATAGCGAGAGGAGATAAAACACTTCCAGATTCCGAATGTGTATATTGCGGTGAATGTCTTCAGGTGTGTCCGGTAGGTGCTTTATATGAGAAGAGAAGTAAATATGACCAAAGGATCTGGGATGTACATAAAGAAAAATCCACTTGTTATTATTGCGGGGTAGGGTGTCGACTGGATCTAACTGTCAAAGATAATAGGATAATCAAAGTCGATGGATTAGCTGAAAGTGAACCGAACAAGGGTCAACTATGCTTTAAAGGGAGATTCGGATTCGACTTTTTGTATAGCGACAAGAGATTAATAAAGCCAATGATACGTTCAAAAGGTAAATTAAGGGAAGCCAGCTGGGAGGAAGCGTTAGAAAAGATAAGAGAAAAAATTTCGGAATATACAGAAAAACATGGAAATGATTCCATTGGCTGTCTTGTCTCAGCTAAGTATTCAAATGAAGATTTGTACTCGCTTAAAAAGTTTATAGAGAAAGTATCCGGGAATTCAAATATTGCACATTCGGAACCATTTTCCAAATTCAATATCAGTTATTCTCAAATTGCAGAATTTAAAAAGATTGTTATTGTTGAGTCCAATGTGTCCCGTGAGAATCCTGTCGCAGCTAACTATATTAAACAGGCTTATATGAAAGGAACAGGATTGATCATTGTAAACAGAAAGGAGACAGAATTATCAAAATTTGCAGAATTGAAAATAAAAAAACTTTCTGATTTTAAACCTGATGACAAAATAGACTATTTGGTGATATATCCACCCGGATATGATATTTCATCGCTTATGAACAAAAAGAACATATTTTTGAATTCTATAAGCAGAGAGAATAATACTATCGGAGCATATATGGTTGGAATAGGGAATGAAGGATTTGAAGAACAAAAGAAAAAGAAAATCTTATTTTCTGCATCCTGTCTCCCTGAAAATGGTATTAATGCAGATTTTATTATTATGTTGGATTCTTTTCCCGGGGCTGATCTGGACAAAGCTGATGTTGTTCTTCCCACTGCCGCATGGGTTGAATATGAAGGAACATATGTAAATGGAAGGCATCACATATATAAGACCGGGAAGATAGTTGATCCACCGGAAGAAGTAAAACCGTTATGGAAAGTGATCGAAGAATTATCAATGAAAATGGGATTGGGATCCGCTCAATATCCGGTTGCAGAAATATGGGATGAACGAATCAGAAAAGATCTTTCATTATCTGAAGATTTTTCTTATAAAAAACTGGATGCCGGTCACCTCAAGGTAAGTGATAGGGTTTTTAAAAGAATTCCATCCGGAATTTTTGAGATCAAAAGCGAAAAATTCCGGACGCATAAAATTCTCTGCGATTATTGTGAGGGACTTTCTGAAATTGCAGAAAAAAGAATAAGGATCGGGGCCTGATCATGAAAGAAGAACAAAATGGTACTTCAACAAAAGAAGATATTCAGATACTTAACCTGATCTATAATGAAAACAAAGATAAAAATTCGATTATGATCTATTTGCAGAAAATACAATCGGAACTCGGATACGTACCTGAATATGCAATAAAATATCTGGCAGGAAAAACCAGGGCATCAGAGAGTCATATGTTCGGTATTATAACTTTTTATTCTCAGTT
>CAYNUG010000187.1:0-3333 GCA_964400545.1 uncultured Clostridia bacterium
AAACACTCCTCAAATATTCAGCAGTAATTGATTTGAATAACTCCTTCTCTTCCATTCCATCTTCTCTAATCACTTCTTTAACAAAATATCCCTGTCCCGCCCTGGAGTATAAAAAACCTTCACTTTCCAGCTGAAAATAAACCTTCACTATTGTATTTGGATTAACTTTTACAATTTTTGCATATTCCCTGATTGGCGGAAGTTTTTCATCGACCTTCATCTTTTCGGATAAGATTTGCAATTTGATCTCCCGTTTGATTTGTTCGTAAAGAGGAACCGGGGAATCATAATCAACAAAGCTTACAGATTTTGACATTATCTCATTCATCTTGTACTACTATTATAGTACACGATTAAGTTAATTTCAACAAGATCTAATAGAATTAATAGACCTAATATGATATAATACAAAATTAAAATAGATCATTTTTAATAAGAGCCTCTAATGAAAAAATTTAAAAAATATTTTGAAAGGTATCGTTCATTTGTTGGAATAGTAAGTTTGATTGTTGTTTTGTTCTTTGCTAAACCAAATGCCAAATCAATTGCAATAGGATTTATTTTTATTATGATGGGAACATTTTTTCGTGCCTGGGCTTCAGGATTTATTAATAAAAATAACGAACTAGCTACAAACGGACCATATGCATTATCAAGAAATCCTCTTTACTTTGGTAATTTCATACTTGGAATTGGTATTGCTATTGCTTCCAACCATATTTATAATTATATAATATTCACTTTATATTATTTCATATTTTTCCCTGCTTTAATGATTATGGAAAATAATAGAATGAAGGAGAAATTTGGGGATAACTATGAAAAATGGTCCCGAGGTCTTAATTCATTCTTCCCTGGAATAAAAAAAATTGATTTTAATGGCTTTAACATTTCTTACTATATGAAAAATAAAGAATATAAAGTTATATATTTTTCACTTTTTATTGTTATTTCATTAATATTCAAGGCTCTGTTTTTTTATAAGTAGATCAAACAAAAATTTCAGTAATCTATAAGAGTTGTTGACTACTCCGCAGCTTTCTCGAAAAGTTCACTTCCCTGATCTTTAGTTTTCACATCCTGGTATAAATGATACCCTGTTCCAGCAGGTATCAATCTTCCCATTGTTACATTTTCTTTTATTCCGATAAGCCTGTCAACCTTCCCTTCAATTGCTGCTTCTGTAAGAATCTTAGTAGTTTCCTGAAAAGCAGCAGCTGAAATAAAACTCTCATATGCAAGAGCTGCTCTTGAGATCGGCAGAAGGTGTGGCTTCGCCTTTGCAGCTTTACCACCCGCATCAACAACTTTCTGATTCTCTCTTGCAAATTTCCATTTTTCAATTATCTGATCTGAAATAAACTTAGTGTTTCCTATTTCTTCAATTCGACGCCATTTTATCATTTGTCTTACGATTACCTCAATATGCTTGTCATTTATGGCAACACCCTGAAGTCTGTAAACTTCCTGAACTTCTTTTATCAGATATTCTGCTAATTTCACTTCACCCAATACGGTAAGGATATCGACTGGATCAAGAGGTCCATCCATTAAAGGTGTACCTGCCTGGATCTTATCTCCATCACCTACAATAATATATGATCCCCTTGGAATATTATGTTCATCGGGCTTAACATTCTGATCATCAGGAATAATTGTTAATTTTCTTGAACCTTTTAATAATTTTCCATATTGGACCGTACCATCTATCTGTGCCATTTTTGCAGGAGATTTTGGCTTCCTGGCTTCAAACAACTCAGTTATCCTCGGAAGTCCACCAGTAATATCCTTGGTCTTTGCAGATTCAGATGGGATCTTAGCCAAAATAGCTCCGGAACTGACCTCTTCATTGTTTTTAACGGTCAAGTGTGCATTTACCGGAAGGAGGAATTTTCTGGTAATCTTTTTTGTTTTTTTATCTCTTATAATGATCTGGGGCTGAAGTTCATCTCTCAACTTTTCATTACTGATATCAATTACGATCGGAGTGATCATTCCGGTCGTATCATCTCTTTCATTAACAAAAGAGATGTTCTCCTCAAGATCTTTCAACTCAACAATACCCTTTTCTCTTGTCAGTATTGCATTGACAAAGGGATCCCATTTCATCAACATATCACCTTTCTTAACTGCCTGGCCATCTTTAACTAGGATCAAAGAACCGTATGCAACAGGATAAATTGCCTTTTCTCTATTTTTTGCATCCTGAATCTGGATAGATCCAGTTCTGTTCATAGCAACGAGTTCTTTATCTTTATTCTCAATAACTTCCAGATTTATATAAACGATCTTCCCGTCATAACCGGCACTAACCTTGGTCTGACTTTCAGTTCCTGACGCTACACCACCGATATGAAATGTTCTCATTGTTAATTGAGTTCCGGGTTCTCCGATCGATTGGGCGGCAATAATTCCAACAGCTTCTCCCATATTTATCAGTTTTCCGTTAGACAGATTCCTGCCATAGCATTTTCGGCATACTCCGGCTTCAGTCTCGCAGGAGATCACAGACCTTATCTTGATCTTCAGAATTCCATGATCAATTATTTCTCTTGCAGAATATTCATCAATCATTTCATTGTTCTTAACAAGCATCTTTTTGTTGTCATCCGGTGAGTAAATATCTTCTGCTGCAAATCTCCCAATGATCCTCTCTATAAACGGTTCGATCTCTTTTCCATTTTCAATTATTGCTGAAACTTCCAGCCCGTTAATCGTTCCGCAATCATCTTCTTTTACAATAACTTCTATAGCTGCATCAACAAGTTTTCTGGTGAGATATCCTGCATCAGCAGTCTTCAGAGCAGTATCAGCCAACCCTTTTCTCGCTCCATGTGTCGAAATAAAGTATTGAAGAACCGATAATCCCTCTTTAAAATTTGCAGTTATTGGTGTTTCAAGGATCTCACCTGAAGGTTTTGCCATTAATCCTCTCATACCTGCCAATTGTTTAAGTTGATCCTGACTTCCTCTTGCTCCGGAATCTGACATAACAAAAAGAGGATTAATACTATCACCTTCATAACTTATCTTTTTCATATTATCGAACATCTTTTCTCTGAT
This sequence comes from uncultured Clostridia bacterium, assembly GCA_964400545.1. Taxonomy (GTDB): domain Bacteria; phylum Acidobacteriota; class Aminicenantia; order UBA2199; family UBA2199; genus UBA647. Next base: position 3,064 of record CAYNUG010000187.1, read on the forward strand.
CAGATCTGTAGCTTTACTCCACTTATCAATAATGGTATTGTGTCTTTCTCCAGCTGATAAAAGACCTTTAGAATATTTTTGTTCGATCTTTTCAAGTTCAGCATTAGTGTCCTTAATTATCAACTCTTTTTCATCAGGAACTACCAGGTCGGAGATTCCGATCGTAAATCCTGCACGAGTTGCATATTCAAATCCGGCTTCTTTAAGTTTATCAAGAGTTTCAACAGTTGGATTAAAACCCTGAACAAGATATATATATGAAACGAGATT
>CAYNUG010000188.1:0-3298 GCA_964400545.1 uncultured Clostridia bacterium
TTTCATTTTCAAGACTTATCTGAGAGCAAAAGCTGTTTATGAAGTCTCAGAAAATTCATCAATTCAGCATCTTATTGATATTCATAAGAGAGTTAGAAATATTATAAAGGACTCTGCACCCAATACAATTTCTGAATCTTTACTTATTGAACCTGAAGAGAAGATACTATTGGAAATCATAAATGAAACTAAGGGAGAAACAGAGAAGCTTCTAAGAGATAACAAATATATCGAATCTTGCTCAAATTTTATAAATATGAAACCTGTTGTCGATAATTTTTTTGAAAAAGTACTTGTTATGGATAAAAATGAGAATATCAAAAATAATCGTATTGCTCTTCTTCAAAAACTCAATGAACTCTTATTGCAAATAGCTGATTTTTCTTCATTATCTGATAGGAACTAAAAAGAACTTAAAAGTAGTAATGGCAAATAAAACCTTTTTCGAATGTTCTGAATGTCAATATCAGAGCCCTAAATTTTATGGAAAATGCCCCCAATGTAACAGTTGGAACTCGATGTCTGAAATTTCATTTCAGTCTGACCTTAACGATACGGTTTCTGAAGGTCCCAGGAGAGAACATGTAAGACTGAAAAATGTTAAAAATTTTGAAGTTGACAGGATCAATTCGGATATTGCTGAATTTGACAGAGCGCTTGGTGGAGGGATCATCCCCGGATCTGTAATTCTTATCGGTGGGGAACCCGGAGTTGGAAAATCAACACTCCTCCTGCAGGTATCCGGAAGTATTTCTAAAAAAGGTGCAGTACTATACTATTCGGGTGAAGAGTCCGAAGGACAGATAAAATCCAGAGCAGAGAGATTGAAAATCAATTCTGAAGACATATTCCTTTTATCTATGGGTGATCTTGAAGATATGAGAGCCAGCATAAAAGAACTATCGCCTGATTTCCTTGTAATTGACTCAATTCAGACACTTAATTCCAGGAAAACAGGCGGATTAACAGGGTCAGTTGCGAAATTGAGACAAGCAACTTCCGAATTAGTTGAGATCGCAAAATCAAAAAACATCACTGTATTTATAATTGGACATATAACAAAGGACGGGCAGATCGCAGGTCCAAAAACCCTTGAACATATGGTAGATGTTGTTCTTTATTTTCAGGGAGAACTTCAATCAAATCTAAAAGTATTAAGAGTGGAGAAAAACAGATACGGATCAATAAATGAGCTCGGGATCTTCAAAATGGGCCCCTTAGGATTGACCTCTGTTTCAGATCCGTCTGAAGTTTTTCTTCAGAAGAGAAACTCTAAAGAACCGGGAACATCTATCGTAGCTTCTATAAAAGGAATGAGGTCAATTCTTGTGGAAATACAGGCATTAGTGACTGAGAACCCCTTTGGTGGCAACCCACGAAGAATGGGGATCGGATTTGACCCTTACAGATTGTCGATGCTGATATCGGTAATTGAAAAAAAACTCAGATTTCCTTTTTATAAATCAGATGTCTTTCTCAACATTACAGGAGGGATCAATCTGAAAGAGACAGCCAGCGATCTTGCAGTTTGTTCCGCTCTGATTTCCAGTTATAAGAATATGACTTCACTCGGAGATACAGTCTTTCTCGGTGAGGTTGGACTTACGGGAGAGATTCGGCCGGTAAGCTTCATTGAAAGCAGGATAAAGGAAGCGGTCAATCATGGATTAAAAAAATTCATAATCCCGAAATCACAAGCTGAAGTGAATATCAAAGGCGCAAAATTATTTCCTGCAGCTGATATTAAGGATTTTTATTCGATAATCAGTGATCTGAAAATTTAGACAAAAATTTCTACCGGTCGATCCTTTTAAATACATCCTTTTGCTTTTTCTTTCAATTCATCAATCCTGGCTTTTAGTTTATCATCTTTATCAGTATCAATTATGATAGTTGAATATTTCTTCTGATCAATATTGAATTTTGAGAAGTTTATATGAAACTCTTTAAAAGTGGAAGTCAATGTTTTTAATAACGATTTATCTCTGAAACAGGAAATCATGATAATGGTCTTATTAGTATCCGCTATTTTTCTCGAATCAAAATATACAGGAGATATTTCACCTTCTTTAGGTCCCAACGACAATTCATAACACATCAATATAACTTCCTTCATAACCTTAAAGTTCGTTTCAATCCTGAACATCTCATCAAAATTAAAAAATATTTCCTTTATTATTTCTTTATCAATTTCTTTTAATTCATCAATCAGTTTGCTGAGAATTAGAATGTTTATATCTCTCAGCCCCTGGTCAAAATCTCTTATAGAACCAAATTCCTTTTTGATCAGATTTTTGAGAGTATCAAAAACATCTCTAATTGATGAAAACTCGGAAATATCGATCTTAAGCTTAAAAAGATCGACAAAGAAATTATCTCTGTACACTTTTGTAGGAATAAAAGATCTTATCTCAACGCCTGGGACTTTATCCATTTTAGGAATAAGGTTTAAAAACTTTCCCTTGTTCTTCATTGTTCTTACAACAATAGCCTTTATATCAATATAAAAATCAGTTTTATTTGTTACATTCAGGAACACCTGCGTAATTCTGGTCCTTTCTATTTCATCCATTAAAAAAGGAATTATCGCCCGGGCAAAGTGTTCGAATCCCCCAACAGATTTAATATCGGAAAATCTAGAATTATGAGCCGCCAGAACTATCTTATTGAATGATTTTTCTATCGAAGAAGCAAGTGCTGAATTCAACTGCGAACCATATTTATCTACGATCTCGATCCTGTATACGAGAAGCCCTCGGCTAGTAACAAAACTCTTATGGTGCTTTATTATATGATCGGGAACTATATAATCCAGTGTCCTTAAAAAATCTTCAATAGATATTGTATAATCTTTAGAAACAAAGGTGATCCCTGTTAATTTTTCGAAAGTGGTCTCAAAATTTTTGATCTTTATTATTTCACTGACTTTTTCTGAAAGAACCAGTTTCTGACATTTAAAATTTTCAAGAATAAAATCAGCAAGATCATTTATCTTTCTCTCCTCAAGATATTTTCTGGTTCTTGAAAGAACAAACTTTAGCACTTCTCCATTCTCATCGGTAAGTTCATCTATATCAGGTTCAGTGTAAACCTTTCTTATCCTCTTCAGGATCTGAATGAAAATTTCTGATTTAACCGCTTCCTCATCTTGCAGAATATATTTGCTTTTACTACCTACAGCTGCTTCTTTGATGGTCTTTATCAAGAATTTTTTATCTCTACGGAACGAATTGATTTCATTCTCAGAATAAATATTAAATGCCAAAATCACAATTCCCACAGTTCTTTGCTCATACTT
>CAYNUG010000189.1:0-3168 GCA_964400545.1 uncultured Clostridia bacterium
TATTATTAGTGTTATTATATCTTTATGAATCAGATCGGTAGGTTTTATCTCACTGAATTTCTTAAGACCCAGAGATATTTCATTCCCATAATGATATTGTTCCTCCAATTGAGTAAACTTTCCTATACAGAGATATTCATCCTTTATGCAATTGAAAGCACCGTAGTATTTCTTATGGAGATCCCAAGCGGTATCCTGGCTGACAGGTTAGGAAAAAAATTGATCCTTATAATTTCAAGATCATTTCTTATCCCTGCATATTTGTTATTCTATTTCGCAGATAGTTTTACTTTTTTTCTTACCGCAATGATATTTCTTGGAATGAACAAAGCTTTTAAATCAGGCACTCACAAAGCTTATATTTATGATTACCTGAAACAAACAGGATCGAAGATATCTCCAAGTGAGGTTTTCGGGAAAGGAAAATTCTGGGGGAGGATGGGAGAAGCGCTTTCTTCATTGATCGGAGGGTGGATCGCCATTAAATTCGGATACAATAGTGTATTCCTTTTTACATTAATTCCTTCAGTGATCAACGTATTGAATGCAGTTACTTATGAAAAAATCGAAGAAAATGCAAATAATGAAAATAAAATATCAACCGGGATCATACCTCATCTGTCAGGTGCTATCAAAGAACTGAAAGAAAACGGATTAGTATTAAGGTTAATAATCAACTCTTCGATTTTTATGATATGTGCGGAAACCATCGAGATCTATTTCCAACCGTATATGAAAAATGTCGATATCCCCCTGAAATGGTTTGGGATCATTTATACAGTCATTTTCATTCTGACTGCTTTCGGCTCAAGATATGCTTATCTTACCGAAAAAGTATTAAGCAGAGCATCAATAACAAATATTACAGGGTGGCTCGGATTCATACCACTACTGCTTTTGGGATTGAAAATTAATTCATATTTTATTGTTCTTCTTTTTTTTATTTTATTTTTCCTGAGACACGTAAGACGCCCGGCGATCACTACAGAGATCAATGATAATATCTCATCTAAAAGCAGAGCTACAATTCTTTCAGTCAATTCATTCTTCAGATCCGTAATGAAAATAATATTGCTCCCAATATTGGGATATATATCAGAGAACTCCACTATATACATTTCGATCATGATACTTGCGGCTTTGCTACTCTTAAATCAAATATTCTTCAGGATACCGGAGACAAAAAAAAACTAAACATCTCTTATTCCCAACTTATACCAATAAATCAAAGATACGACCGGAGATATTAAGAAATATATTTATAAATCTTTTCTATTTAAAAAATGGATAGAATGATTTATCATTTAAATGAACAGGAGAAATATTGAAAAATTCAAACTTAACAAAGATCCTTATTTTCATTCTTATATTTACTGTATCTTTTTCTATTTCAGAGGCGAAAAAGAAAGAAAAAAGTGCCTACAAATTTACTATCACAAATAAACTTCCGGCAACTGAAGTTAAGAACCAGGGAAGTACCGGCACATGCTGGATATTTTCTTCAATCTCATTTCTTGAATCTGAAATTCTCCATGGCGGTTACGGGAACACGAACCTTTCGGAAATGTTCATTGCAAGACACGCTTATACAGATAAAGCAAGACAGTTCATCTACATGCACGGTGCTGCAAATTTTGGACCGGGAGGACAATTCCATGATGTTATTGATCAGATCCGCAAACATGGCATTGTTCCGGAAAATGTTTTCTCAGGAAAACTGAGAGGACAATTCAAACATAACCATGGGGAATTGGGAGCAATCCTCAACGGATTTCTAAAAGGAGTGATACAAAGAAGAGGGAAAAAACTTACACCTGTATGGATGGATGCCCTTCAGGCGATTCTAGACATTTATCTGGGGAAAACCCCTGAGAAATTCAAATATAAAGAGAAAACATATTCACCTGAGACATTTCTTAAATCACTTCCAATTGATCCGGATAATTATATAGAAATAACTTCATATTCCCATCATCCATTCTATAAGAAATTCAGACTTGAAGTACCTGATAACTGGAGTTATAACGAAAACTACTACAATGTTCCGATGGATGAACTGCTTGATATTGCATCAAATACACTGAAAAATGGTTTTACATTTGGATGGGATGCTGACATGAGTGACAGATTTTTCTCAAAAGATAAAATAGATGTTGCACTCGTTCCTGCTAAAGAATGGGAGAAGATGACAAAAGCAGAACAGAAAGCAAAGATCCTTAAACCGGTAAAAGAGAAAGTTGTAACTCAGGAGATGAGACAAGATTCATTTAATAACTGGACTACAACCGATGATCATCTTATGCATATTATTGGAACTGCAGTTGATCAGAACAATAAAAGATTCTTTTTAATGAAGAACTCATGGGGAACGGACAGAAAATATAAAGGTTATCATTATATTTCTGAAGAATACTTCAAACTAAGGACCATCTGTATCATGCTGAATAAAAATTCTCTCACAAAAGAAATGAAAGACAAACTGGGAATTAAATAATCACCTCATTCTGAAACGGTAATATAACCAGAAATCATTTCCAAGTTCAAGATACTTCTTTGTCAAAAGCCTGGCTGTATCTCCTGAAAAAGATGTAAGTATTTTTTTTGCTTTCTCAGGATCTTCCTTAAATAATTTAACTGCCTTCTTTTCAACTTCTTCTGTCTCTTTATATATTTTATCCTCGTAATATTCTAATGTTTCATTTATTATCTTACCGGCTTTATTCCACCTTCCCTGAGCAAGTTTACTTGCACGTCTAAAAGCCCATGCTGCTGAATCAAAAGTAAATTTTTGTTGAGATCCGATCTTGAGGTCATCATTTAATTCTGTCACTCCCGCATGAATAGGAAATTTTGGTGTAATAGCAGGATTTTCAAATCCTATCCACAGAACACCACCTACCGGATCAGGCAACCATGACCTGGATTGAATAACAGTATGATAAGCACAATACTCAACAGCGATTGGTCTAAATCTCTTTACAGAATCTTTCTTCAATGTATTGAATAATGTCCGCAAATATCTGGACATCCATGGGGTCGCAATCACACTTTTCACCATTTCTGTCTCAATTTTTCCTTCCTTGTTCTTCTTAACTTTTCCATTTTTATCTCTCACCTTCTGTTCAACAAGAAGATTTTTCGTCATATCATATTTTGTACCTACATATG
>CAYNUG010000190.1:0-3142 GCA_964400545.1 uncultured Clostridia bacterium
TTTCTCTCAAATCGAAGCTGATTCTGCCCAGCTCGATATCAATAAGCAGTATGCACTTTATTACAATGAAAAGAGGCCCTTTTTTTTGGAAGGGAAGGATTTCTTTAACACACCTTTGAGAGCCATGTATACAAGAGCAGTTGCTGATCCGGATTTCGGTATTAAACTTACGGGAAAGCTAAATAGGGGTGCATTGGGGATGTTTGTAACGAGGGATAACAGAACAAATCTTATATTTCCCGGTGTATCCGGTTCAGATGAAACTTCACTTGATCAAAAAGTGTGGTCGAGTTCGTTCAGATACAGGTACGATCTCGGGAAATCATCAACGATCGGTGTACTGATGACGGACAGGGAAGGTACCGATTATTTTAACAGAGTAGGTGGGATAGACGGTCTTATAAGGATTTCTGACAGTGATACTTTGACTTTCCAGGTTCTTGCGTCATCCACTATTTATCCAGACGAAATATCTAGTGATTATGAACAGGAGAAGGATGAATTTGGTGGAACTGCATTTAGTTTTAATTACAGACACTCCAACAGGAACTGGTATTCAACGGTAGGATATGTTGATTATTCTCCGGGGTTTAGAGCTGATCTCGGGTTTATTCCCCAGGTTGATTATCGGAAGGGGGTTGTTGGCGGAGGTTATACATTCTGGGGGAAAAAGGACAGTTTCTTCTCCTCTGTATCAGTTGAAGGCGACTTGGACCAGACTACAGATTATGACGGTAATCTGGTTGAGAGGGAAGCCCAGATCGAACTTATTGCTCATGGGCCGATGCAATCCTTCTCAATTGTTAAATTTGAGGCCAGAAGATATATTTATGATGGTGTCGAGTTTGATCAAAAGGAAGGGCTGATAGCTTTTATAATAAACCCTTTAAAAAAACTTAGACTGCATGCTTTTTTTAATACGGGAGACGGAATAGATTATACTCATGTCAGAGCAGGGAAAAGGACATATTTTTCTCCGTCGGTTCGATACAATGTGAATAAGCATTTTGAATTAAGTGCGGTTATGAATTACAGTATTTTTAATATTAATGATGATTATTTGTACAAAGCCTTATTGAGTGAACTGAAGCTGATGTATTTTATAAACCGGAACACATTTTTCAGAGGGATTATTCAATACACCGATATTAACAGAAATATTGATCTTTATGAGGATGAGGTTGACCAAAAGACAAAAGGACTCTTTACCCAATTTCTTTTTTCATACAAGTTAAATCCGAGAACGGTTTTATACCTTGGATATTCAGATATTTATGACAGTAATGATCAATTGAGCCTTATTCGAAGTAATATGAGTATATTCCTTAAGATCGGCTACGCCATTGTCCTTTAATATTCAAATTAAAAAAATATTGATGATTGACGGGAGGTCCGAGGAAAGAGGTTGCCGGGATTTTGATCATTGCTTTTATTAGAGCATATATTCATATATTCTGGTTGGAAGTTCCAGTTGTCAAGATCATGAGGGTAATGTATACTTTATTTTATGGAACTGGATATTTCTGATAAAAAGATCTACTTTCTCTCTGATGTCCATTTAGCATTCACAGAGGATGAAGTTGAGCATCAAAAGAGAAAAAAATTATATGGATTTCTTGATCATGTACAGACCAATGGCGATGTTCTTGTAATTGCCGGAGATCTTTTCGATTTCTGGTATGAATGGGCTCATGTTATTCCGAAGTACTGGTTCAGAGTAATTCATAAGCTCAGGTCACTTATCGATGAGGGAAAGATGGTTGTTTTTATAACCGGCAACCATGATTTTGAGTTTGGAAATTATCTTGAAAATGAAGTAGGAATTCACTGTTTTGATGGTAATGTTGATCTGAATTCAGCCGATAAAAAATTCTTTGTAGGGCATGGTGATGGATTAGCAAAAAAAGATAAAGGATACAGGTTTATGAAAAGGATTATCAGAAACCGCTTTTCAAAGTTCCTGTTCAAAACTATTATCCATCCAGATCTGGGTATGAAGATCGCAAAATGGGCATCGGGTTCAAGTAGAAAACTTGTAAATATCGATAAGAATCATTGGAGCAATGAGTACTTTGAATTTGCAAAGACAAAATTCTCAGCGGGATATGATTATGTTATACTCGGTCACCTTCATGCTCCACTTTTTAAAGTGGAGGGCGGGGATACATATTTGAATACGGGAGATTGGATGACCCACTTCTCCTACGGATATTTTGACGGAAAAGAACTTTTTTTAAAATACTGGGAAGATTTATAAATCAATATCAGGACAGTTCAGAAAGGGCAATTCTTAATAAATCTGCCCATAGGGATCCTTTGTTAATAAAGCAAATATCCAATGAAAATAACCATGATGATATATTTGACTGGGCGGGGTATTTGTGATAATTTTTATTAATGCATAACATACTCACAATAGCCATTCAATTACTTGTAATTCTATTTGCGTTATCTGTGCATGAGTCGGCACATGCGTGGATGGCGGAACGATTTGGTGATCCTACCGGAAGGCTTCAGGGTCGGATCAGCCTTAATCCGATTGCGCATATTGATCCTGTGGGTACTGTTATATTTCCTATCCTTCTTGCCCTTATAGGTGCTCCTGTATTTGGATGGGCAAAACCGGTTCAGGTAAATTCTTTTAATCTACGAAATCCCAGAAAAGACGGAATATATATTGCAGCGGCCGGTCCTGTATCAAATATTATAATGGCAGTTAGTGCGATAATTATATTTCTTCTTCTGAAACAGACTGGGATAATCGGAACACAATATGTTGTCAGCCGGAGTGCGGAAGCTATAACTATGCTACTGCTTAATCTAATACTGATAAATATTTTTCTTGCTATATTTAATCTTCTCCCTGTTCCTCCACTCGATGGAAGCAGAATACTTGAGGGGATTCTCGAAGGGGAAGCGCTAAATATATATAAAAAGATAGAACCCTACGGATTCATTATTTTATTGGCTGTTATTTATCTGGGGATATTCGATATAATTGCCAGACCTGTTGTTAATTTTATTATGAGGATCCTTTTTTACGGATAAAATATGAAAAATAATATTGTAATGAGTGGAATGAGGCCTACCGGGATGCTCCATCTTGGTCATTGGGAAGGTGCATTAAAGAACTGGATCACAC
>CAYNUG010000191.1:0-3102 GCA_964400545.1 uncultured Clostridia bacterium
GGTATAAAAGCTAACATCACGATCTGATCACTTCACTTAAAATCGGGCAGAAAATGTGAGTTGCTCTTTTTCAGAGCAACTCTTCCATTATTTTTTTAGATCTTTCAAGAACTGTTTTATGGATACTCTCACCATGAGAATCCATGGTCACAACAACCGGGAAATCTTCAACTTCTATTACCCAGAATGCTTCCGGAGTTCCAAATTCTTCAAGTTTAAAAACTTCCTTCACTTTTTTAACTGAGTTTGCAATAAGAGTTCCGGCACCTCCGACAGCATGGAAATATACGGCACCGCATTTTTTCAAACCCTCGATAGTTTTGGCACCCATACCACCCTTTCCGATAACACCTCTCACATTGTATTCGCAAATAACATCAGCCTGGTATGGCTCTTCTCTCGCTGAAGTGGTCGGACCTGCAGACACAAAACTCCATTCACCATTTTCACTCTGCTTCACAACCGGACCACAATGATATATTACCGACTCTTTCAAATATTCTCTGACAAAATCCGGTTTTTCTTCTATCATCAATTTATGCGCTGCATCTCTTGCTGTTACTATCGTTCCCGAGAGTAGGACCTCATCTCCGACTTTTAAACTTCTGATATCATTTTCCGAGATTGGAATTTGCAATTTAATCATAGATAACCTCCCCGTTCTTCAGGATCACTGTCTTTCTTCTGAAAGCCCAGCACATGTAAGATATTGAAACAAAAAATGTTGCAGGATGTCTCGCCTGTGAGGACAAGAATACATCAAGAACAGTGGTCTTTCCGCCAAAACCCATTGGCCCGATTTGAAGTTTATTTATCGTTTTATGTAAATCTTCCTCTAATTCAGCTATTTTAGGATCACTATTTCTCTCACCGATCTTTCTGAAAAATTGAACTTTTGACAAAGCATAAGATGTTATCCTGTCACCACCTATTCCGACACCAAGAGTTCCCGGAGCACAACCGAGCCCCTGAGCATTGACAACTGCATCGATAATGACCTTTCTGACCCCATCCAGATCTCTTCCCGCCTTTAAAGGTGGAAATGGAAGTTTATACTGGGACCCGACATTCTCGCTGCCGCCACCTTTCAGCATTACTCTTATTCTGACCTCATCCTTATCCCATTGATTAAAATGGATATATGGAGCATTTTCCCCAATATTATTACCCGAGTTCTTCGAAGTAACAGGATCAACAGCGTTGGGCCTGAGATACTGCTTCTTTGTAGCCTCAATGGCAGCAGCTCTGATGGCTTCCTTGTATACTTTTTCAGAATCTCCTTCCGGGAAATCTATAAAAAACAGCAAAGACCCCGTATCCTGACAAATTGGAGTGGACTGCTCCCTGGCCATTTCCACATTTTCCAGGATCGTTTTAAAAACTCCCCTTGCGGGAGTCCCTTCATCTTCATTCTTATAAGCTTTAGAAAGTGCATCTACCACATCCTCGGGAAGGTCTGTGGCCGCTCTCCTGATAAGCTCCAGGATTGAATCCTTTAAGTCCATGTTTTTCTCCTTTCAAATTTGATCAAAACTCATTCTATTCCAGTTATTTTTGTTTGTAAAGATGAGTTCATTAAAAAAAATAATTTGTTTTTATATTAGAAAACAATATCTGAGATATTACTTGAAAACAGGGAAAAAAGAGATAACAGGCCTGTGATCTGACACATTGGAAAAATAATTCTCTATCTTATCATCAATTATCAGCGTAATAGTAGATCCTCCGGCATATTCATCAAAAAACTCACGTGAGATAAGGATATGATCTATCAAAGAGCCCTTTGAAGGATAAGAATTATATTTAGGATCATTCGCAATTTCAAGTGTAAGAAATCTGTAGGATTCAGGATCATTTAAAAGCAGAGTGAAGCAATTTTCGGATTCAGGGTCCGTAAGTTCATCATTCCAATCCCCGGCAATGATATAATCCTTCTCATCTTCTATAGAGATTTTTGACTCCACATATTCTTTCAATAGCCTTACGGCTCCCCTTCTCCTGTCAAGTTCCACGATCCCGTCATATGCTTTCAAATGGATAACTATTAAAAAGAATTCGTAGGAGAATTCACCTTTTGATATTTTGAGCTTTAGCACCAGGGGAGGACGGGGAAACTCATAATCTTTATCAAGATAGATCTGATCTTTTGAAAGGACCGTTATCATATTCTTTTTGTATATTATCCCGGTTTTCTGATAACTGTTTCCGTAAGTATCATCGGAATAAACACCTTCATACTCACTCAGATCATTCATCAGCTTGTTAAAAGACCATGTATCTGCAATCTCCTGGACAGCATAGAGATCCACATCCAGATTCTCAATGATCAATTTATATGAATCGACCGATCTGCTTCCATTGTCGGGAAAGTTATGCATATTCCACGTAACAAGCTCAAATGAATCTTCAACCCCGACCTTCTCCAACGAGTTGGAAATATCATGACCGTCATCAATTTCCACGGGAGTTTTACATCCGATCATCATCAGCAAAAATATGATTGAAATTGAAAAAACAACTTTTCTAAGCATCTCTTACTTTTACATTAGAAGAATTAAATAATCAAACATTCACACTATCTAATGAACAAATGACTTCGCATCTCCTATTTCTAAAATTGTTCTTTTTGACAAAATTTTGTCCTTTCATTAGAATTATTGAACAAAGTGAGGTGACAATGGGATTCCTAAATTTAAAAGATGTTGAGCAGAAAGAGATAGTAAAGGGTTATAAGGCAAGGTTCGTTCACTCGGAAAAGATGACGACCGCATACTGGGAAGTTGAGGCCGGAGCAGAACTGCCCACACATTCCCATGAACATGAACAAGTATCGAATGTTACCGAAGGGAAATTTGAATTTAACCTTAATGGAGAGATCAGAACACTTATGCCGGGCGATGTTGTCATTATTCCATCCAATGTCCCCCATTCGGGAAAAGCCTTAACAAATTGTTCTATAATAGATACATTTCATCCTATCAGGGAAGATTACAGGTGAATATCATGATCAATAATAACAATAACACTCAAAAAGGATTCATCACAATAAAAGAATTGATAGAAGATAGTATAAACAGATACCCCGGAGAAACAGCACTCTCT
>CAYNUG010000192.1:0-3011 GCA_964400545.1 uncultured Clostridia bacterium
AAGATCGCTTGGGACTCCCTCTCTGGCCTTACAACTGTCTTCGGGTAAGCAATAATCTTTTTGTCTGACACCACCCTTACCATTCTTGGTATCATCCAGCGCATCCCCGGGGTTGCTTCCGGGTGTCCAACTACCACAAACACTTTTCCTTTACCTGAATTATTTAGCAATAGAGCCGTTCTTCCAGGAGTGATCCCCGGTCCTGAGTTTCCCGACAAATGAATATCTGTGACATATTTCCCGATTTCATCATAATCGGGAAGGTTTGAATTTTTCTCTCTTATAAGAACAGGGCCATCATAATATTGAAGAAAGAATTTTTCAGGATTTTTTAATTCAGGAAATATCTTTTTACCTTTTTCAGTTAAGGATAATTCTATCAAACCTCTCCCCCTGTTATAATGTGCTCTGTCAAATACTGTTGATGATGTAAGTTTCAGACTCCACTTATATACAGGAGTACTGGAGACCAAATACCCCCCTGCACAGATAGCAACACACCCTTTCCCACTATTTTGAATAAAATCTTTCACTTTTTTTCTGGTGGAGGAACCCATGCTCATTGCTTCTTTACTTCCGCTTCCACCGGGGAAAACAATAACATCAAGAGAATTTAATATCCCATCTGAAATATCTGCCCCCAGTATAACCTTAGGTTCTATTCCCGGATCTATTCTAAGTGCAGCCATGGTCTCAATAACACAAACTGTACTTGAACCCTGATCTCCATAAACACCTACCCTTATCGGGATATCCTTTTTTATTACTTTTTTATCTAACTTGAGATTTGAATCTGAAATTATTATGGCAGGTGTAAATAATCCTATAATTAAAATTATCAGCAAAGTTCTTTTCATAATTATCTCCTATATATTTAAATTGTTCATTTTTATTTAATCATCCCATGAAGTAATTTTCTGTCTTCCTTTCTTTGTTTCACTATGCTTCTTTTTGCTCTTAAGTCTGGATATTTGAGATCCTCTGGTTTTTTTTGTGGCAATTCTATTAACAGGTTCAACAAGTGCTTTCCTGATAAGCTTAATAAGTCTGTCAAGAGAATCTTTTCTATTTTTCTCCTGGTCCCTGAACCTTTTCGCCTCAATGATCAATATACCATCGTTTGTTACTTTTTTCCCCGATAATTTTTTCATCCTGATCTTAACACGTTCACTTAAGGTCTGATTACCATTTATATCAAATCTTAATTGAACTGCAGTGGATACTTTATTGACATTCTGGCCACCCGGACCTGAAGATCTTATAAATTTGAATTTTATTTCTTTTTTTCTGAGAAATATTCCATCGGCAATAATGATCATATCAATTCATTTTTCCCCGGTAAAAAAATGTTAGTAAAGATCTCTGAAATAGATTTGATATTTGTAATACTATTCATATTACAATATTAATACAATATTTGGATTTAACAGGCAATAAATGTTATTAGTTTGGTGAAGCTATGGTTTTTTGACCTGAACGGAAAGGTGTGAAACTTATTAATGTTGAATCGACCTTCTTAACATACTTTAAATTATTATATTTATATCCATTGTTATATAAATGGATCGCTCTCTTTAAGTTACCATTAGAATCATCATAGTACCGTTTAAGAACCTGAAGTCCAAGGTCAATATTGTAATCAATATCGAATATCTTATCACTATTAATGCTCAGCTCATTTTCCCATACAACCAGATTGATCTGCATCAGTCCGTATGCACCCCTGTATGAGATCGCTTTAGGATCAAAATTACTTTCTACCTGAATAATACTCAAGACAAGCTCGGGTTTAAAATCATATTTGATACTCTTTGTATAAACAGAATCTAAAATGTTCGAATACACGGGATATCTGGTAGAGAATGCATTTATCTTATATTCCATAAAATCATAATTAACTAATTTCAGGTCCTTTAATCCGCTTTTTTCAATTGTTTCGTTGAGATCTTTTTTTAATGCTGTAAGTTCAAGTTTATCTTTTACATAAGAATCATTTATTTCGATCAGGCCATAGAACAAACCCACCAGTCCTATAAAAAAGAGGGATACTATCATAATTGAGAATCTTTTTACATTTTTTTTAACCATGCTGCGCGATTATAATTGATAAAAAAAAAAAAATCAAGTGCTTAAGATGAGCTTTACTCCTTAAGTTCAAGCCATCCGAACCAAATGGGATGCTCCTTCACATACCACTTCAGAATGTCGTAAAGCATTTTTTTCTTGTTCTCGGGAATTACATTGGACGAGATCATACTTAAATACAGTTTCATTTTCTCTCCACCGGTAAATTCGAGAGCTTCAGAACATAGTGTTTGAAGTTCATTCCGGATCCTTCCCGAATCAGAAATTTTCACGGGTCTGTTCTTATAATCCTCTCCGGACATGAACCTGTTTAGAAGTGGACTGAACACAAGTCTGCTTTCTTTAAAAGTTTCCATCATTCTAAGAGTAAAAACAACCTTTTTTTCTCCATCGGGAGAGGCCAGTCTGACAGTGACCTTGTAGGTCCCCTCTTCGATCTCTTCAACTCCATTATTTCCGGAATAAGGGTCGGGACACATAAATCCCGAAACAGCAAGAACATCCCACTTCTTTTCAGGGAAAAAATCATCTGCATTTATTGAAACTTTTTTAACCGGGATCTGAGCATCCAATCCTTCTGATATTGCATTCCTTAGTTCTTCTATCTTGGAATCATCAGGAACTTCTCCAAGTACGGTTGAAAGTTCATCTTTAAAAGAATCGCTATTAATATCAAGTGACATTATATTTTGTTCCTTTTTATATGGGAGTTTGAAACTGGATGTGAAAATATTCAGAAACGCCTCAATATCAAGAACCGGTGAAAGGCTTGCGGCCTGCATTGCTTCGGCAGAAGCAGCATATCCGTCACAGATCAGTATGTTTTTTTCTCCCATATTATCATTCCATGCTCTTACTGAATATATGGGTGCATAAGTCCCGGAATCTGTGAATGCCTTCATTCCGGAGGGCAATACCCATTCATC
>CAYNUG010000193.1:0-2970 GCA_964400545.1 uncultured Clostridia bacterium
TAAGATTTAATTAAAATCCCTGGAGGAATTTATGATTAAAAAGTTAATTTTGGTTTTTGTAGCAGTAATGATCGTACTACCCTTGTCTGGAGGCATGTTAAAAGGTGTCAAAATGGCTGATTCCATAACTATTAACGGCAAGACCTTGTTGTTAAACGGAATGGCCTTGAGAAAGAAGATTATTTTTAAGGTTTATGTGGCAGGGCTTTATTTACCAAAAAAAGAAAAATCGGCAGAGAAGATCCTGAGTGCTGATACAATGAGAGTAGCGAAAATGCATTTTCTCAGAAGTGTAGGTGCCGGAAAGATTAATGGTGGCTGGTATGAAGGTCTTGAAGATAATACACCCGGTTATTCGAAATCTCTGAAAGCCAAGTTTGATGTTCTGGCAAAATATATGGAGAAAATGAAGGATGGAGGCAGAATTATATTTACCTATATTCCTTCGAAGGGAACGGTTGTCAAGGTTAACGGTAAAGTGAAAGGAACAATTGAAGGAAAAGATTTTTCAGATGCTCTTTTCGCATGCTGGATCGGAAAGGATCCCGGTCCCGGTAAAAGTTTTAAAGAAGATCTTTTAGGACTTTAGTTTCCTATTCTCAGGGCACTTTCTTTGCTGGAGTGCCCTGACGGGTAGCAATTATCAGTTTTTTAACTCCGCTTTTTTTTACGATGTCCATTATTTTCACGATCTTTCCATATGATATATTCGTATCTCCTTTAAGGATCAGGCTCTCATCTTTCATTTCCGGGATCGTTTTTTTAAGATTTTTTTCAAGATCATCCAATGAAATCGATTTTTCATTCAGAAACAATTCTCCGTTGTTTCTTACTGACAGGACATATTCACTCTTCTTAATGCTCGGTGCACTCTCTGTTTCAGGCAGATCAAGTTTTATTCCCGGTTCTTCCATAAATGTTGATGAAACCATCATGAAAATGAGCAAAAGGAAAAGAACGTCTATTAGAGAAGTAATATTAATAATAGTTCCTTTCTTCTTTTTTGTGCTGAATTCCATTTATCTGATTCCCGAAAATGATGAGATTTTGTTTAGTAATCTGGATGAATATTTTTCCATTTCCATGACCAATCCTTCCGACTTAGAAGTGAAATAATTGTAAGCAACAACAGTGGGAATTCCGATTGACAATCCTGCAATTGTTGTTATCAGTGCCTCAGAAATCCCTCCTGCCATTGCAGGGGCCTGTCCGACACCCATCATATGTATTACATTGAATACTTTTAGAATGCCTATGACCGTTCCCAACAATCCCAGTAACGGCGCTATTCCGCCGATGGTTTCGAGGATAGGGAGTCCCTTGCTTATCTTATGCACTTCCTGTTTCCCATTGTCCGTCATGATCTCTTTGATATCTTCTCTGGGGAGTTCCGAGTTCTCAAGTCCTGCTCTGATTATATTGGCAAAGGGTCCTTTGTGCTTATCACAAATCGCGATCGCAAGTCTGATATCCTCACCATTTTTGATGTTGTCAAGAATGGAAGTGATCTCCGGGAGAATGATCTTCTTCTTCCTCATTGATATTGATTTTTCTATGATTATTGCCAATGCGATCACTGATGCGAGAAGCAGGGGGTACATGATGATACCTCCTTTGGCCAGAAATTCTATTACATTTTCCATTTTCACCTCATTTGTTTTGTTTTATCTTCTTATAAAATATATGAATTTTCCTGTTACTTCCAGGAACTGTTTCGGGAAATCTTCCGGAAGCGGTGGAAAAGGAGCAGATATCTTTACCGCTTCAACGCTCGTATCAACGAGCGATTGGTGTCCTTTTGTTTTTAACAATTCCAAGGTTTCAAGCTTTCCATCGGGATAGATCCTGAACCGCAAAAGCGTTTCTCCATTAATAATTCCAAGTCTGCTGAATGCTATCGGAGGGAAAATATTGTTCTGGATACGTCTTTTTAATTCGAGCATATATGGAGCAAAATTCCAGTCATAAGTATTGAATGCAAATCCTCCCAACTTCTTAACTTTTGCAAGAATGTTTTTGCGAAGGATCTGATTGTTTATGCTTCCTCCGGGATTGATGTCATTTTCTTCAGGAATGTCCTTCCGATCTTCGCTTATGGAATCTCTATTTTTATCTCTTTTTATTACTTTTTCTTTTTTATCTTGTTCAGTTTTTTTAGGAGCATCTTTAGGATCTCCTTTTCGGGTTATCTCAGGCAAAGCCGGAATATTCAAGTCTCCTTCGGAATAAGGGCTTCCTTCCTTGATCTCTTTCCCGGGATCAGGATTTTTTGCAATTGAATTCTTATCAGAAAAGTAATCCGGTTTCTCAGCTTTCTGTTTTGATCTTTGGTCCTCTGTGGTTTCTATGATCTCTTTTGGTTGTTTGTCATCGTTAAGATCAAATACTATCGGATCATTGATGATCTCAGGGATATCATCAGTACCCAGGAGTTTAAAGTTTACTGTTCTCTCTGCGATAAAAAAAATGATCAGATGAAGGAATATTGATATTATTATCGTATATCTTCTGATCTTTTTGTCCATTTACTGTTTTCCAGATATCATATTATACTACAATATTGTGATGAAATTATCTTCTGCCGGTGAGTTTTCATGATGTAGTTAAGACGGTGGTACTATTCAAAAGGTTGCACTTTCAGAAGACAGCATTCAGAAGACAGAAGTCAGAAGACAGAAGCAAGAAGTCAGAAGACAGAAGGAGATTACAGTATTAGTCATTCAGAATTATAGAGCTTGTCATTGATTGTCATTAGTGCATAGGGTAATAGTGATTGTAGGGGTAGCGTCTACCCTGTTCAGGAGGCAGAAGATTGTAGGGGCAAAGGGCACTTTGCCCGGATAGAGTTTTTTTGGCTTATGTCGTGATTACTTTTGCTACCGCAAAAATGTTTATCATTTTTCACTGGACCTCACCCCTCGGATCGATATTGGCGAGTCCTCGGGCATCGAGTCCCGCAAAAGCAATACA
>CAYNUG010000194.1:0-2966 GCA_964400545.1 uncultured Clostridia bacterium
TCGCAACAGGAAAAATGATGAGCCATCTCTTTATGATGGGAGCCTCAGGTGTGCAGATGGGGACTATTTTTGCGATGTCTGAAGAGAGTCCTGCCCACCCGGTCTTCAAAGAAAAATATATTAAGTCCAGATCACGAGAAGCTATGTCAACACCTCAATATGATTCTTCTCTGCCTGTTGTAGCGGTCAGAGCCCTTAAGAATCAGGGAATGGATAATTTCGGGAAACTTCAGCTTGAATTACTTAAAAAACTTAAACAGGATAAAATATCCAGAATTGATGCACAATATGAAGTAGAAAGTTATTGGATGGGAGCATTACGCAAAGCAGTAGTTGAAGGTGATATTATTTCCGGTTCACTTATGGCAGGACAAAGCGTAGGACTGGTAAACGAAGTGAAGAGTGTAAAAAATATAATAAAGGATCTTATTGCTGAAGCCGAACTGGAGTTCTTAAAAACAGGGAAACTTTTTGATTAAAGCTCAGATCCTCACCATGTTATTACCCTTTTTTTTGCTTTTCAATAATAGATAAGGTGACCCCGTACTAAAACCGGAATGATAGAATCTGATCTCCTTTGAGACCATTTCTAAATTAAGAAAAAAGTCTTGAAAGGATGTACTGATAAAAAAATGGACAGGTTCTTTCCTATCCCCGTCATGATATCGGTATCCATATGCAGAGAATAAATATTGGTCATTCCCTGAAGATACAAGCTTCACAAGAGAAATAAGGATCACTTCCGGGAAATCCCCCAGCATTCCACTCACACTAACAACAGAGGGTTTAATGAAAAGATTAGTAAAACCCGGTGAGGAGTGATCTGTTCCTCTTCTGAACCCGTTCCCGGTTGGCTTCATTCCGTATTTATGGGATGTTCGCAGATCGGTGATCGAAGATTCGAAAATCCCCTTTTTTATTATATTTGTTTTGCCTCCCTGAATCCCCTCGTCATCAAACGGGACAGAACCTGCACCGAAATCCAGGATCGGATCATCAGAAATATTAAGAACGGACGGATGGTTTACTCGCCTGACAAACTCATTGTGAGGAGGGTAGAAATATTTCGAGAATACTTTTAATATCA
Organism: uncultured Clostridia bacterium; assembly: GCA_964400545.1. Taxonomy (GTDB): domain Bacteria; phylum Acidobacteriota; class Aminicenantia; order UBA2199; family UBA2199; genus UBA647. The sequence goes on from CAYNUG010000194.1 coordinate 1,088, forward strand.
CGGAAGAAGCTTCCGGTGAGAAAACAAGGTCATTGAACCTTTTCAGGACAGGAACTTCATCAGTCAGTGAATCAAGGAGGGTATACCCCCTGGAGACAAGTTTAAAAGGTTCAAGATCTTTAAAAAATATCCTGTTATCATTAAGATCGATCGACCCTCCATTCAGTGAAATATTCAATGAGACCGTAAAGATAGTTTTTCTATATTTTGCATTAAACCCACGTGAATTGATCAGGTAGAACTTCCGGTTCATTTTAGAGAATATTGCCTTTCTGATCTTCAATCCCGGAAAATTCATTGCAGTTTCATCTATCTTTTCTGATAACCCGGTAAAATCATCAATTCCAATATCATCAAATGAAGGATCATATATCTCAATTTTAATTTTTTCAGCTTTCCTGGGAAGCAGTTTTCTGAAGTTTTCTTTTCCTGATGAAGGTAATGTTCTTGTGATCAATTTGAACGCATTATCAACAGTTCTTTTATCAGAACCGGATAACATAAAAGTGACAGGGTCTCCATAATCATACATTGCCCGACAGTGAATTTCCTGCAATTTTGAAACATGACCCGATATATTTCCGTCATTCTTTAAATAATCCCAATTAATGCTCTTCGCTCTGGAAACTTCCACGGAGGAAAAACCCCTCTTAATACATTCTTTAACAATATCAGATATCATTCAAACCTCTTGATAAATTCAGGTTGTTTATTTTCACTGAGGGTTGTCCTACCCGGACATTCAGAGTTTGCCCATCCTTATAACAATAGCTTATTCCTCTGTCAAGGCTGAAATCATCTGCTATCATCTCAACAGAATTAAAAATCTCAGTGATCTTACCGCTTACGATTATACTTCCCAGAGGTTCAGTGATCTTCCCATTTCTTATCATGTAAGAAGATGGGATATTAAAATAGAACCTGTTTTTATGAAATATTACTTTACCATCACCAAATTCTCCGGCAAAAACCCCTTTTTTTGTAGAGTTGAGCAGATCACTCTGAGAATTTTTCCCGTTCCCAAGATAGATGGCAAACATCCGTGGGATAGGTCTGGCGGTAAAATTCTCCATTCTTGAACTTCCTTCGTCCTCTATGCCCAGAATATCCGAATAAGAACTATCTGAAATGAAATGCCTCAAGACACCTTTTTCAATAAGTACCGATCTTGAGCGAATTACCCCGTCGTCATCGTGACCAACACTTGCAAAAAAAGGATCACTATTTAAAAAAGTTGAAAGTGTGATATTCTCAGACACAACCTTTTTCCCTTTATCAGAAATGGAAAAAGGAGACAATCCTCTCGCAATATGATCTGCCTCGAGGGAATGACCGAGTATCTCATGAAAGATTATCCCTCCTTCCCCAGGGCCGAGGATCAGAGGCAAACCTTCCGGCAAAGACCTCTTCCCTGCCTCAGAGTTGCATCTCAAAATATCTTCCACCCGAGAGATAAGTCCGGCAATATTGTGAACGGAACCATCGATATTACCTTCACCTATCTCAATAAAAGAACCCCATTTACTCTTTTTAAACCTGATCAGAACTGAAAAATGCGAGAAATATGGAGTCCCTTTAAGCTTCCCGTTGTTTATAATTACTTTCTTATTCACCAGAGCCTTGAATATTATCTCCCATTCCAGCCCCGGGATCTCATTCAGAAAAGAGGCGATCCGATCACCGGACCGTATCGTAACGCTCATATCAAACCCTGCTTTATCATTTGTCTGAACAGAAAATTTTCTTTTTAAACTTTCCGGAAGAGATCTGACCATATCCTTCCTGCTGGTAAACTCTCCGGATTCCAGACAAATCCCTTTCCCGGGTTTCTGCCTAATGAATCCGTCCCTTTCCCTAAATGAATACTCATTTATATTAC
>CAYNUG010000195.1:0-2940 GCA_964400545.1 uncultured Clostridia bacterium
CTCTTTTTCTGATAATGTTGAGGCAACTGTTTCTTAGTATTACATAGAACCATGGGTAAAATTTGTCAAGTTTGTCAAGCTTTGTAATTGAAAGAAATGCTTTGTAAAAGGATTCCTGACATGCGTCAGCAGCATCCTCATAGTTTCCTGTTAAAGAAAAAGCATGAAACAGAGCTTCTTTTTTGAATTTTTTTACAAGAAATTCGAATCCGATAGGGTCCCTGTGTGATAAACATAATTGTATTGCATTCATCTCATTCATTTCATTCCCTTATATAATAAACAAACAAGGACAGAAAATATTCATTGGAATATAATATTTCTATACCGGAATAATTAAAATATTAAACAATAATTATATAAAATATTATTAAAGAGTCAGTATTTTTTTACTGATATAGAAATCAATGCAATTCCTGAAAAGACTGCAATTATGAATCCTGCAGATACCATTTGGAGAAGTTCGGTTGTTTGAGTAAGAGTAAGTACGAGAATAAGAATTGGCAAAGATCCGGTGATGATTCCGGTTACTTTTATTGTTTGGCCTGTAATCGATCTGAATATGAAAAAAATACTGCCAATAGGTATCATGTAAATGAAAATCTGTATCAAGGACAATGACAATGTACTTCTATCTGCTATCCTGATCGAGACCCTGATGAAATTTCCTATATCAAATGCAGATATCTTAACAATAAACCAGGATAGCCATGGAAGGAACAATGATATCAGAAGAGCAATAGGGGGGATTAACTTTAAATAATCATTTTTGGTCGGTGAATTGGATATTGTTTCTGAATTATTTTTTAAAGGATCAATGGTGGGATCATCAACTGTAAAGAACCTACCGCAATGTACACATTTGGAATTATCATAATAATTCTCATGTTTACAGAACTTACAGATTTTCATCTCTTTATTCATAAAAATATTATATAGAGTAAAATAATATTATCAAATCCACCAGGATCACGGGAAAAACCCCGGGTTTACTTGCTGATATTTGACTTATTTGACCAACGAAAACAAAAAAGAGATTTTTTATAAAAAATTTAAAAAACTATTTGACATTTTGAGAAGTTGGTTCTAAACTGTTTATTGAAATGTAAAGCCTTTCCGAAACTCTCCCCTTAATATAAGGCTTTTCCATACGCTTCATTCAGGTCCCCCACCCTGGGGGACTTTTCTATAAAAAACCAAGTTTTTTATTATGATCTTTCAAGGTGCAGTTTTGCTTTAAATAAAATTTCATGTGGTGTAAAATCAGTATTTATAATTTTGGAGGAAGAGTGATTATGTTAAATATAAAATATGTTGCTGCTTTTTTGATATTCTGTTCTATGTTGATCTTTTTTAACTCATGTTCTGTCAGGGATAATACTGATTCTACTCAGTACTATACTATACCGGAACAAAGAGATGACGGTTGGGAGATATCTACACCTGGATCAGAAGGAATGAACATTGAAATTCTGGAAGAACTACTCGGGAAGATCGAGAGTAATTATTATAAAAATATTCATAATTTTCTGATAATTAAGAATGGGAAACTTGTTCTTGATGAATTCTATAAAAAAGAACTCACAGTTGTTGATTCCTATGTCGATAACCGGGATATTGAAGTTCATGCCATGATGTCAGTAACGAAAAGTATAGTGTCACTACTTGCAGGAGTAGCGATTGAGAATAAGATCATAAATGGAACCGGAGATAAAGTTTATCATTTTTTCCCTGAATATAAGGACTTTGATAACTGGAGCGAGAGGAAATCCGAAATAACCATAAGGAATTTTCTTACTATGAGACACGGGCTGTTGTGGGATGAAACTTCATATAAATACATTGATCCGAAAAATACTTATAATCAGATGGAACAACACGATGACTGGGTCAAATTTACTCTGGACAGGGAAATTGCTTCTAATCCCGGTGAAGTTTTTGCTTACTCTACCGGTGCTTCACATACGATGGCTGCCCTTTTATCAAATGCTTCAGGAATGACATTTCCTGAATTCGCAGAAAGCAATCTTTTCAAAGAGCTCGGGATAAAAAAGAAGGAATGGTATAAAGCCCCGAATGGCAGAGCCGATGATGTTTATCTAACTGGTCGGGACATGGTGAAATTTGGTCAGTTGGTTCTTGACAAAGGAATTTGGAGGGGGAAGCAGCTGGTCCCGGAAGAGTGGATAAGAGAATCGACAGCACGTATTGTCAATGTGTCAGAGTATGGTTATGGATACTTCTGGTGGCACTATATTTTCAAATATAATGGTGTTGAATATCCTTCGGTTTTCGCCTGGGGATATGGTGGGCAGTTCATTTTTGTTTTTCCGGAACTAAATATGGTAGTTTGTTTTACAAGTGGAAATTATCTTAATGATCTTTCTAAGCAGCCTTTCGGAATGATCAGCAGATATATAATTCCTTCCCTTTTCTGATTGTTTTTTATATTTAGAACATGATCGAATATCGTAAACGGGATCAATGCTGTATCTTAATGCTGAAAAATATGCTATAATGATTTTACACAGGTGTTATTCTACAATTCCCCGGAGGCAATTCTTATTAGGGTTTGTGTATATTTGTGTAAAGTGAAAAATTATGAAAAAAATTAAGAATATAGCAATTATTGCTCATGTGGACCACGGTAAGACAACTTTGATAGATGCAGCGTTAAAACAAGCCGGTGTCTTCAGAGAGAATCAGAAGATCGTCGACAGGGTCATGGATTCGAATGAGCTGGAAAGGGAAAGAGGAATAACGATCTTTTCAAAAAATGCTGCCCTCTTTTACAAAGACTATAAAATAAATATCTATGGAATTAGCAATGGAAGTAGTTATTATATAGGACAATTATTTGATAATGGAAATTTTGGGTTAACCATATATATGGGAACAGGAACATCGTATATTCAGGTTATAGGCGAAAAAACAGAATAC
>CAYNUG010000196.1:0-2902 GCA_964400545.1 uncultured Clostridia bacterium
TCCTGAATCAAATCCGAGATTGAGGACTGCAATAGATGGTGCCAAGGCAGTGAACATGCCTAATGATAATATTAAAAAGGCTGTTTTGAGAGGAACAGGTGAGTTGGAAGGTGTAAATTATGAAGATATTTCCTACGAAGGATATGGTCCCGGTGGTGTTGCAATAATTATTGAATGCCTTACGGATAATAAAAATAGAACAGTTGCAGAAGTAAGACATACATTGGGGAAATACAATGGAAACCTCGGAGAATCCGGTTGTGTAGGATGGATGTTTACGAAGAAGGGCATTGTTCTTGTAGGGAAAGACAGAACCGAAGAAGATGAACTGATGGAGATCATACTTGAGAATGGTGCCGAGGATATGACCGATGATGATGAGAACTTTGTTGTAACGACATCTCCTGAAACACTAAATCAGGTAACAGATGCCATTAAGAATAAAATTGAGATAATATCTTCGGAAATATCAATGATTCCTTCCACTTATATTAAACTTGAAGAAAAACAGTCTCATCAAATGTTGAAATTACTTGATAAAATAGAAGAAATAGATGATGTGCAAAATGTGTGGACCAATTTTGATATTGACCCTGAAATGCTTGAGAGTTATAACGATTGATGAGAATTGCCGGTTTTGACCCGGGTTCAAAGGTTTTTGGGATAGGGGTTATTGATAAGGAAGGTTCAGTATTGAAATTTGTAATGTCGGAGGAGCTGAAATTCACTGGTAAGGATTTTGTTGATAAAATGGCTATTCTTATTGAAAGGCTTACACAAATATTTAAGGATCTTAAAATAGATGAAACTGCTATTGAAGATGGATTTCTTGGAAAGAATGTCAGCTCAATGAATACTTTGTCTAAGGTTAGAGGTGTTGTACTTGCTACTGCAATAAACAATAAAAAAGAGTTGGCCTTTTATTCTCCGAGGGAGATCAAAACATCTGTTACCGGGAACGGTAATGCGGACAAGGAACAGGTGCAAAGGGGTGTAAAGATGCTTCTCGGAATAAAAGATCATGAATTGGGCTATGATGAGAGTGATGCCCTGGCGGTTGCTCTCTGTCATTCATTAATGAAAAGAAGGGATGAACTGATAAGATGATATTTGCAGTTAAAGGACAGGTAATAAACAAAATACCCGGTCATTTGTTCATTGATCCGGGGAATGGGATTATCCTGGATATTTTTGTGCCTCTTTCTTATTTTTCATCGGTTAAAACAGATGAAATAATAGTCCTGTTCACTGTTGTTAAGATCAAAGATGAAGATCCTCAGCTTTTTGGATTCCTCTCCGAGAAAGAGAAGGAATTCTTCCTGAAAATGATCTCTATCTCAGGAATCGGAAGTAAGACAGCACTTCTGATAATCAGTGCATTTTCAATCAGAGAATTTGTTATTATGCTGGAAAGCTCTGATGTGGTAAAACTTAGTTCAATACCGGGCATTGGAAAGAAAACAGCACAGAGGATCATTCTTGAACTCTCAGGGAAGATCAGGTTTGATGAAGATGAAATAAGTGAGGGTACTAAGATCAAGAATGATCTGATCTCAGCTCTGGTAAATTTGGGATACCCACAACGGGGAGTTAAATCTGCGGTAGAAGAAGTTCTACGGGGAGATCCTCCCGAAAAATCTTTTGAATCACTTTTCAGACTTATATTAAAAAAGATCAGCAGTATGTGAGAATGATGGACATTTCTATAAATGAAAAAGAAAAAAATCTGAGACCTTCACTTTTAACTGAATTTGTTGGTCAGGAGAGAATTCTAAGCAATTTAATAACTTATATAAAAGGTGCAAAAAAAAGAGAAGAAGTCCTTGATCATGTCTTGTTGTCCGGTCCGCCGGGACTGGGAAAAACGACTCTTGCTAACATAATAGCAGTTGAAATGAATGTCAATATAAAGCATACATCCGGACCTGTTCTCGATAAAAAAGGTGATCTGACCGCTATTCTGACAGATCTGGACAAAGGGGACGTTTTATTTATTGATGAGATCCACAGACTTAAGACCAGTCTTGAAGAGATCCTATACAAAGCAATGGAGGATTTTCAGATCGATGTGATAATTGGACAGGGTATTGGAGCCAAGAATATTTCACTTGACCTCAACAGGTTTACTCTCGTGGGTGCGACAACACGTTCGGGATTGCTGTCTTCTCCGATGAGGGACAGATTTGGTATACCTTTACATTTGAATTATTATTCTCATCCGGAGCTTTCCAGGATCGTCCTTAGAAGCGGGGATATCCTTAATGTGAAGATCACTGAAGATTCGTGTGATGAAATAGCGAGAAGATCAAGGGGTACTCCGCGCATTGCCAATAAGCTGCTGCGGCGGATCCGGGATTTCGCACAGGTTCAGGGAGAAGGTGAGATAAATAAAGAGATTGTGAAGTTCTCATTTAAAGCACTTGAGATTGATGAAGCCGGTTTCGATAAAAATGACCGGAAAATTCTAATCACTATAATAGAAAAATTTGATGGAGGTCCTGTCGGTCTTTCGACTATTGCAACTGCAGTTAGTGAGGAAAAGGAAACAATAGAGGATGTATATGAACCTTATCTTGTCCAGATGGGATTTCTTAAGATAACTCCGAGAGGAAGAATTGTTACAGAACATGGATATCAGCACTTAAAAATTGGAATTAACAAAAAAGATAAGAACTTATTCGATTGATCAAAGACGGATCCGGTTTCGATTGATTTTAAAAAAATAACTGATATAATCCAAAAATGAGTATCATTTTAAACTATATTAAGTCTCTCAGAATAAAACAGTGGGTGAAGAATTTTTTCATTTTTGCACCGATCCTTTTTTCTCTTAACTTCACTAATGGAGAATATCTGAAAAACTCTGTTTATGCTTTTTTTCTTTTCAGCCTTATAGCCGGGA
>CAYNUG010000197.1:0-2896 GCA_964400545.1 uncultured Clostridia bacterium
TCTACAGATGGAGAAGCAGAAAATATAAACAGAGACATAGTCAATAAAATCATAATAATGCATATAAACTTTTTCATTTTAATTTTGAGTCTATTTTTTTTATTAAGTTCTTCAATCCGGAGATCTCATCTTTGATCTGAGATAACGTTTTTATTGTTGAACGCGAGAACCTTGAGAGTTCTGATTCTGTCCTGATCCTTAAAAAAGTTTCTATATCCCTTTTCCCGATCCCGGAAGAAGAGAAAATGTTTTCTATCCTGATGTTGTTAATTTCAGATCTTGGAATACCGGTTTTCTCTTCTATATATTCTTCAATGATCTGAAATACTTCACCGTAGTCTTTTATATTATCCAGTCTTCCTAATAGGTTTGAAACAGATTTCTTTTTCAAATAATTCTTATTCCCAAGTATATGAACTTTTATTACATATTCGTATAAAAACACAAAAATAACAAGCATAATTATAAGTAAAAGAATGATTCTGAACAATAATGACTGATAAAAGAATCTTTTTTGTTCCCATATTCGACCTTTTATAATGAAATCTATATCGGAACCCCTTTTTGAAACTCCACCTGAAATAATATTTTCAGCGTCAGAACGTTCTTCTCTTACACCCGTCACATTAATAACAAATTCTTTACTTCTGCTTATTTTGACTTTATATGCAACTGGATCAAAATATTTAATTTCGAGAGAGGGAATGGTCACATGACCAGCACGCTTAAATGAAACCGGAACTTCCGCAGTAATAACTCCAAAGATCCCACTTTCTTTATAATCTGTTTTTCTGGTTATTTTGGAAGGAAAAACATCAAAATCATCTCCACTGACAAATTCCGGAATCTTCACAGTCTTTATATTTCCAAATCCCTTTACACGTACAATTATCGATAACAGTTCATTAATATTCAATTCACTCTTCAACGATGTTACTGTCAGCTTCATATTTCCTACTGGAAAAGATCCATTGTTCCCAGGAATATTTTCTACTTTTATTTTGATATTATTCGTTGATCTCGATATCTTCTTCGGAGCTGAAAAAAAAGAAAATGAATTATCTGAAAGGGACAGCTCAAATCTGACAGACGGTATCTGCAACTCACCTGTCTCAGAAGGGAAAAGAGCTGCTTTCCTTATCTCATAAACCTGATACTCTTTCCCGTCAATAACCTCCCTACTCCCGTCAATAGATCTTTTTACAGGGTACCACTCCTGCCAGAATCCCGGAAAAGATTGTCCGGAAATTAGGTTAACAGATTCTATTCTGTTCCTGGAATAGAGGAGTACTTTATATATTATCTGTTCACCGATCAATAATTTCTTTTTTGAAACTAATGCTTTCAATTTGACATCAATCTCAGTTGGAACAGATCTGGAGGATTCAAATGGAGACATACCTTCATCGAGGTCAAATATTGATCTTCTCCTTTTTCGTGGAGACACCTTTCTGATACTTCCTTTAACTGCAATTATCTTAAACATCTCTGTTTTGTATAATTTACCTTTGTAGATATATTTCACGGGAGGAATTATCAAAGTCCCTTCCTTAAGTGGAGAAAGGTAATAAATATAATTAATAAAAGATGAAGATTCTCCGTTTATAAACTTGAATTCGGAACTTCTGGAAGTCTGAATAACATTGAAATCTCCAATTGATGAAATATCGGGCGAAACAGGATTCTGAATTCCCTTAAAAGTTATTGTATATATCACATAATCATCCAACCCGACTGTTTCTGCATCAACTGATGCAGAAAATTCGACTTCTGCTCCTGATAATGGAAACAAAAAAACACATATCGTGATCAAAAATACTATATAATACTTCAACTTTTTACCAATCCTTATCTTTCTTTGATTTTTCTGTTTTTCTTTTGCTCTTTTTCATCTGATCTTTTTCCTTCTGATTCAGATAGTTTAAAACATTTTTATATTTTTCCTTTTTATTTTCATTTTTCTTTTTTTTATCTTCATTCTTATTGTTCTTCTTTTTTTTCTGATCCTTTATTTTTTTTAATGTTAATTCAAGATTTTTTTTTGTATTTAGATCTTCGGGGTTAAGAATAAGGCTTTTTTTATAGTTTTTTAAAGCATCCTCATATTTCTTCAACTTAAAAAATACATTCCCTAAATTATAAAAAAGATCGGATCCGGTATTTCCTTTCTTTTCTGGATCTATTTTGGAGAATTCTTCAAGAGCTTCTTTGTATTTTTTAAGATTATAAAGTGCAGATGCAGTATTATTCATTAATGCTGGTGAGTTCGGTTTTATTCCTTTAGCTGACAGAAAATTCTCAAGAGCTTTGTTGAAAAGCTTTTCTTTATACGCCGTAATCCCATCATTATTCTTTTTTGATACAGGTTCGAACCAATGCCAGTTAATAAAAATCGCCATGCAAATAAGAATGATCAGTTTCTTTTCCATTTTATTTTTTTCTCAACCAGAAATAATTCAATTAACAACAATATTATACCAATTGTGAGTGGATAGTGGAACCTTTCAATTTTAACAGATTTGATTTTTTTCTTTATAATAGTCCTTTCAAATGATTTCAAACTACTTAAAAGCGATCTCATTCCTGCCGTATCTGTAAGCCTGAAATACTGACCTCCTGTCTCTGACGCGATCTTCCTAAGTACTTTTTCATTAAGTTTTGTCCTAACCATATTTCCCATATTATCTTTTTTCCAACCCTTCATATTTCCATTTTTGTCTCTTAATGGAATTGGAGCTCCAGATAAAACTCCGATACCGATCGTGAAAACGATCAATTTTTCAGATCTCATTTCTTTAAGAATATCTTTCCATTTTTCTTCCTGATCTTCTCCGTCTGTGATCAAAAAGACTACTTTACTCTTTCCCTTAGAAATACGACCTGTCCTTAATGCCAG
>CAYNUG010000198.1:0-2886 GCA_964400545.1 uncultured Clostridia bacterium
TGGTTGTGCCGGTCTCGTTGAATAACCTTATTTTAACATTACTGTTCATTGTTCCTGACTTTGTCCACGTCAGATTGTGCATACTTCCTTGCTCCCAATGATCCCGGGAATCAGGTGAAGTTACGGTGATTGATTGAGCAAACCCTATTGTTGCGATGGAAAGTATTGATAATATAATAATTATTTTTTTTTTCATCATCATCTCCTAAAATTTAATTGCTTTTATCTTTGATATATGATTAATTCAGTAATTATCTCATTTTATCGGAAAAAAATAAATATTATGCGGAAAAGGTTTATTGTAGTTATAGACCAATATATCTTAATTAAACTACGATCCGGCTGAGAGACCAGGTGAAAAAGTTAAAAGAGAGGGCTTCTTTAAGAAACCTCTCTTCTTATTGTATTATTTAATTAATTACAATTTACCACTTTTTCTACCATATATTTATCCGGAGCAATCTGGATATGAAATGTAAAACCGCATGTATTATTATTCTCGTTCTCTTCCTTAACTTGATTATTTACATCTACATAAAGTTTAACATTCTTTGTACCCAAGCAAGCATATTTATGCTTAAAATGAAAAGTTGTACTTTGACCCGGTTTCAGAACTCCGTTAAAGACACCGTATGCTCTTCCGAGAGCAATTAACGGGCAGGCTGTCCAGTCACAATCGATCTCAAATCTTTTTACAGGGGCATGCCCGACATTTTTTACCGTAACATCCATACTGCAAGTTTCGTGCATTCTTTTTTTATATTTTGTAGAACTTATTTTAACGATTGTCAGGTCAGGTCCTTTTATGGTCATTTTCTTTGAGGCATGGTTGTTACTTCGGTGCGTGTCACCGATTGAATTTTCGGGGTCCACATTTGCTGACCAAACGGTATATCCCGGTCCGTCAGGTGTTATGGTTTTTGTTTTGTAAAAGAATCTGTTGGGTTTTAGCTTAGGTACATTCCATGTAGCAATTTTATTTCCCCCTGCATACGCTATCAGTTTTGTAGGAGAAGATTCGCCGTTTCCGACATTCGTTACTTTAAATTCCACCAGACCTTCTTTGAATGTTTCCAACTCTTCAGGAAATAGAAGTACTTTGATCTCCAGGTCAGGATGTTTAAACATATATCCTGTTACTCTTAAGTCAGTTTTCGAGGCCCATTGGATATTAATACCGAAGACAGCACTAATCCCGGTAATTGTTCCGCCGAGGTTTTGAACTCTTATTCTGTAATTTCCTTCTGGAATTGAATTTGGGACGTTCCAGTCGAATGTACCGGTGTTATTAGTGCTGGAAATAATATTAGTAATGACTGAAATACTTGTCTGGTTTATGAGGTCGATCTTTACAGAACTACCTACTGCACCTGAAGATGTCCAATTAATTAAACAATGTCCTCCTTGATTCGAAACGTCTCCGTTCACGGGTTTTGTAACATTAATAGATCCTGTGGGGGCGGAACAATCTGAAATAGTAAAAATAGCACTATTACCAGACACACTATCATCAAGTGTTTTCACTCTTATTGTATACGTTCCAGGAAGAATATTATTTAGAATTGTCCAGCTATATGAACCGTTATTGAGAGTCTTGTCATCAATTTTCCATATCCGATTTACACCATTTTGGTCGAACAGTCTGATCTTTACAAAATCATGATTCTTTGGAGTCTCGTTCCATGTTATATTTATAGGTGAACCGATACACCAATTTGATCCGGCTGTTGGAGATGATACATTAATTACGCTTGCACTTAATATCCCCGAAGCAACAAATATTGTTGCCAAAACTAAAATAAATTTTTTCATGTTTCCCTCCTTTACTTTTTATATACAAATTATCAGAAAATGTCTCGAAAACTATTAATTTTATTTACTGCAGAAAAACGGTTATACTGAACGTAATGAAAAATGAAAAGGTCCTTGGATTTGTTTTTGCTTTTTCTTCCGCTCTCTCGGTCTCTCTTGTATATATTACTTCAAAGATAATCCAGAGGACCATGGATACAAATTTATTTCTTTTCTGGTGGTTTTGTTTCGCAAGTATTTGGGGAGTTGTTCTCCTTCTGGTCAAAAGAAAAGAAGTTGTATGTTATTTAAATAAACTAAAAAGTTTTAAATTTTTTTTCATCTATTTTCTTATTTCTGAAGCATTTGCAGCATTTGTTTTTTTTTATGTGATAAAGCTTGTCAATCCTGCGATAGTGTCATTTGTGGGTAGCGTTACTCCTCTTTTTGTAGCTATAATTGCTTATTTTTATATTGATGAAAAGCTTTCATTCCGAGAAATTTTCGGTGGTTTGGTCTCTGTTTCCGGAGTTGTCCTTATTACATATGTATCTCCTGATATCGGGATCAAATATACCCTTATGATATTACTGATCGTTCTTATTTATTCTTTCAATAATGTTCTGATAAAAAAGAAGGTCGAAGATATTTCGCCATTGCTGATAACAATTACAAGGATATTCTTCCTTTTATTTATATATTTCCTTTTCAATCACTTCTTCGGTGAATTCAGGTTGCCGCATTCAGGGGAATTGCTTTATCTGATAGCGGGTTCTCTCCTGGGACCGATTTTCGGTATGTTTTTTCTCTTTTCTTCATTGAAGCATATAAAATCTACTCATGTGTCACTCATAAAGAATAGTCAACCGTTCCTGGTTGTGATCTTTTCATATATTTTCCTCGGTACAGGCGTAACGATTTCCCAGCTTGGATCCGGTTCTCTTATTATCATTGGAATTAGTTTGATGATCAGCGACAGACGTCTCAGTATAAGAACTCTTCTAAACAGCTTTATTAAGAACTGACAGTACTTTTTCGTGTTGATTTATATCGATAGTAGTTGTAAAATTGTGTAAATGGGAAAAAGGACTGCAA
>CAYNUG010000199.1:0-2861 GCA_964400545.1 uncultured Clostridia bacterium
TGCAGATTCAAGTTTTACATATGTTTCACCTGCGGGGATCTCCCAGAAAAGTACGTTGGGAAGTTTTTCCCAGACCTTTCCTTCGGGTATGTTATTGATTATCTGCCGGATAAGGTCGATGCTCTGTATCAGTTCATGTCTCCTTAAAAGAGCCATGGCGTAGAGGTCTCCCTCTTTTTTGGTTTGAACTTCAAAATCAAGTTTATCATATGCCTCATAAGGCTGATCTTTTCTTACATCATAGGGAAATCCACAGGAACGGGCTACTGCGCCTGTGATACCGAGTTCTTCTATCCATTCGGGTTTTACTGTTGATATTCCGATAGTCCTTTTTTTAATGACGCTGTTCTCAAATATCAGATTATCATAGTCGGGTATCCTGCTCTCAAGATATTTCATAACTTTAAGGACACGTTCTTTAAAACCTTCGGGGAAATCTCTTCTTACACCTCCGGGAAGTATATAAATATGATATACTCTCGCACCTGTAAGTTCTTCAAAAAGATCTAATACCAGATCTCTGTCATAGATCATCCATTGAGGAGCTGTCCCCAGTCCCATCGAGCCTGCAAAGCCCCCGATCCACCTGACGTTAAAAGTTAACCTTGCCATTTCAAGGACAAGTGTTCTGATCCATTTTGCCCTTTCAGGGATCTCTATCCCGGCAATATCCTCAAGGGCTCTTGCGTAATTATCTTCGTTAATGTCCGGTTCCGGAACACATATTCTGCATACCAGAGGAAAGTTCTGAATAAATGTTCTTCTTTCCATCAGTTTTTCAAATGCTCTGTGGAGATATCCGACATGGGTTTTTACATCTTTTAACGTATCACCCTCAAGAGTGATCTCAAAGCTCATATTACCGGTAACGCCCGGATGTTGCGGACCGACCATTAATGTGACTTCTTTATCCTTCTGTTTAAAAGGGCTCATTTTTTTCTCCATTCGTTGGTCTTCTTTGCAATAACATCCCGTATCTTTAACTTCTTTTCTACATTCCTTCGACCGAAATGTTTCATGGAGTATTTCAAAGTATCAAAATCTCTTCTCATAGGTGGAATATTATCCCAGTCTTCAAGAACGAAATCTTCATTCTGAGTCGGATTCCCTTCAAAGTTCACTCCATAAAGTTCCCGGATCTCTCTTTCATATATTTCGGCTGTAGGGAAGATATTCATTATAGTCTTATGATCCGCCTTTTTTCTGTCTATATTACATTTGATTATCAGATTTTCTTTTTTGTCATGGTTCCAGAGGATATAGGCAATTTGAAAATTCCCTTCCTCTATCCAGTCTACACATGAGATAAGTGAAAGATGTACAAAACCTTCATTGATCTTCAGATAGGATAAAATTGGAAGGATCCCGTGACTTTCAGTTTCCATGATCATAAAATTGTCTCTCTTAAGAGTCGTTTTATTTATTTTGAAACTTTCTATTAATCTCTCTTTTAATTTTTCCATTATTTCCTCACCAATTATAATCAGGCATCTTCCAGTTTTTAATAACTTTTTCCTGATTCTTCCTGTATTTCCCGATGTTGTCAATATATTCTTTCCATCCATCAGCTCTTCCCGCTTTTATTCTGCCCATAAGATCTGCAAATCCGGAGAGGATAGCTTCAGGTCTTGGCATACATCCCGTTACCCATATGTCTACCGGCATGTATTGTTCCAATAAATTTATTGTATTGTAAGAATCGTAATACATTCCTCCGTTTATAGGGCAGGCACCGAGTGCAACAACGTATTTCGGGCTCTGCATCTGTTCATAGACCCTTATTACTCTTTTTAAAGTTTTAACGGACAAATATCCGCTAATTATTATTACATCGGCTTGTCTCGGGGTTCCCACCATAGTGACTCCGAATCGTTCGGCATCGAATCTTGATGTAACCATGGGAGGAATCTCAATCCCTCCGCATCCGGTTCCGTAAGCAACTACCCAGAGAGATTTCGCCCTTACCCAGTCGTTGAATTTTTCCCATACTTTTGAATAGGTGAGCTTATCGGGCACTCCATTTAGAAAATTGTCTTTTTTTCCCATTATATTTATCCTTTAATAAAAATTCTTATAAAATCCACGAGTCCGATCACAACAGGATATGTCCAGAAGAAAGCGATACTTTGTTCCAGCCTGAATCTCGGGAATGCTCCGGTTATGAAAAGAGGCCAGAGGAAAAGTATGAAGGTCTTAAGAAATGCCTCCCATATATTTGTTGCCCCTCCCAAAAACAGATTCATGAACAGGAGGTATTTCCCGATCGCAAAAATGCTTCTGCCTGAGAACATGAATGAAAGGAATTCTGAACTGAATTCAGTAGGTGGTCCAACCGCTATTTCCTGAGGTGCCATTACGACAGCAAAAGGATATGACATATACATGCCGAGCATGGATATAAATCCTGCTATTGACAGAAATGGATATTGGATAAGGTTCCAATGAAGAATACCACCCTGTTGACTAAAAACGATATCGTGAAGATTTACTGTATTATTGCTGATGGCAAGCCCAATTACCGCTATCAGGAACGGGAGTTCGTAACCGACCATTTGTGCCAGTCCCCTTGTAACTGCGATTGCAGAGTGTGGATGTCCGCTCTCAGCTGCACCAAGAGCCATACCGAGGCAACCAAATACCATAAAGTACATTATTACAAGTAGATCTCCCATGAAGGAGAAGTTGGACAGGGCGGGAACCGTAACAACGATCGGAACCAAAAGAAATGTGCCGAGACCTCCGAGAAGCCTGAACATAGGTGCAAGATAGAACATTACTCCGTGAGATATGGCTGTCTTTTTTTTGAAAAGTTTCCAGACATCAATGAAGTTCTGAAATACTGTCGGGCCTTTTCTCCCGTG
>CAYNUG010000200.1:0-2803 GCA_964400545.1 uncultured Clostridia bacterium
TTTTCCTAGATTGAGTAAAAAAAAGGAGAAGCGGCAGGGCAACCGCTTCCCCTTAAGTTTAAATAAATATTAGAGGATACTTTATAATAAAGTACTTATTAAAAATCCATAGACCATGTAATGACCACATATCTTTTAGGTGCAGGCCTGAAAAAACTTGCGTTTGAAAATTCAGAATAAAGTGTATTTGAAAGATTGCCGAAAATGACTCCAAGACGCATTGGAGTTTTGCTGTTCCTGAACAGATTTAAACCGGCACTTGCATTATGTACTGTAAATCCGGGAATTGTTTCACCGATCGGATTATCTCCTAACTGAACGTCCTTCTGTTCACCATTTATCCTGAGGTCATAAGATACCCAGAATAAACCACCGGGATTGTCATATCTTAAACTGAAATTAAATTTTGATGAATAAGTATCAACATAAGGTGTTTCAGGATCGCCCAGATTATCTGAATCGAGATTTGTATAATTGAATGTTAAAGATAGTCCGAAATCGAGGTAAACACCTGCGGCAACTTCATACCCTTCCATTTTTAATTTATCAACGTTCACATTATGATATTCAGGAAGCCCGAAAATGGTCTCTCCTGTTGGAGATATTCTTATTCCATCATAGATCCTGTTATTAAAATATGTAAATTCGAGAAAGTGTATCCTTGATCTGAATTTAAGTCCGAGATCAAAATTAAGACTGGTCTCCGCTTTCAGATCAGTACTTCTTGACTGAAAAGCACTCCCCTCGGGAGTAGCTCCGTTATAGAATCTCTCAATTAGATTTGGTGATCTGAATCCTCTTCCGACCGATACGATCAGTTTCAGATTATCAGTAATACCATAACTTAAATTAGCAGCACCAACAAATGTATCATCAGTACTATTGTATACCGGTTCTCCCTCAAGTCCGGGTGTATCTTTTGTTTTTGCATTTACATTCTGGTAACGAATACCAAGGATCAATGAAACTCTTTCATTAAGTGAAATATCATCCTGAAAAAAAATACCCAGACTATTGTATGACGCATTCGGCACACTTGGAGTTGTGTCCACTGAAGGATGAGGTGGTCCAAACCCTACAACCTGAGTTGTCATGCTGTCATTATTTCTGGTTGAATCAGCAAAATAATCTGCACCGTACGTGAAAAGATGAGAGCCTGCCATTTTATTCGCTTCCAGCCTTAATCCGCTTGTATTTATATCAGAATAGTTTTCCGTCAGGATACTGATCCCCACCGATGGCATTCCCGGAATACCGAATGGTACAAAAATATCATTTACGAGTTCCCTTTCATTCCCACGAGTATAAGCCACGAAACTCATATGATCTGCAAGAATAAAATCCATGTTATTGTTCTCATATTTGAATGTATATTTTTCTACTTCCTGATTGGGGTATCTGATCTTGATCTCAGCATCTCCCGGATTATAATCAGCAGGATCCACATATCCGAAACCAGCATCTTTTGCACGATAATATTCATATTTTAAAGATAGATCGATAGAATCTTTCAACTTATATCTGAACATGACATTCAACCCTCCATCCTTAACACCTGTATCATAAACTTTGGTATCATTCGCGAGAGTAATATCACCAAATGCTCCTGCCGGAGCCATATAATCTTCAGACCTTCTGTAATTACCACTTATCATGAAACCGAACCTTCCAATATTTCCATTCAGGTTTGCATTAGCTTTATTCTGGGAATCATGTGAACTATACCTGTAGCCGAGGCTTCCATGAACAGAGTTGCTGTTTTTATCATATTCTGAAAGTCTTGATATAATATTTATAACTCCACCGATCGCATCAGAACCATAGAGGACAGAAGCCGGACCTCTTACTACTTCAACCCTTTCGACCTCGGAAATATCAACCAGGGCAGGAATTTCGCCGAAGTCCTGCTGCCGGCGTGAATTATTCATCCTGATCCCGTCCTCAAGAAGGAGGATCCGCTGTCCCCTCATCCCCCTTATAACAGGGCGACTCTGGTTAGAACCGACACCATTAACATCCACACCCGGCATCTGTACAAGGAGGTCAGCAATATTGTTCGGAGCTTTCTCCTTTATCTCTTTATCAGTAACAACACTGACCGCTTTAGGGATTGTAAATGTATCCTTTTTTGTTCCTGTTGCGGTGATGGTCATTTTATAGAATAATTCCTTTTGCTTAACTTTCTTTTTTCCCTTTTTTTCTTTTTTAACATCAGTTTTCTTTTGCTCTTCTCCATATATGGAACCCTGTGTATTGATCAGTGAAAAAACAAGAAAGAAAATTGTAATCGTAATAACTCTGAACGGGATGCTCTTCATCATTTAGGTGTTCTCCTTTGCATTTTTAATATGTTGATTTTCAACTAACACCGAATGGCTTTCAAGCATTTATGACAGAATCATGACAAAACGTCTGGGAATAAGGGACAGTTCAGGACTCGAACTTATATCCTCTGTTTCTAACAGAAACGAAATGGGCAGGTTTCCCGGGATCACTCTCAAAAAGTTTCCTGAATTTTAATATAAAGTTATCTATTGTTCTTGGAGTAGGAGATACATCCATCCCCCACACTTCCTCTAGAATATCCGCCCGCTTAACAGGTTCACATGAATTCGTAACAAGGTATTCCAGGAATCTGATCTCTTTATCCGAAAGCACAACTTTTCCAACATTGCTTTCACACTCTCTGGAATCAAAGTTCACTTTGAAACCATAGATTACCATAATACGATTTGAAGGGATCATCCTCTCACTTCTGCTCCTTCTGACAAGTGCACCTACTCTTGCTACCAGTTCCTCCATA
>CAYNUG010000201.1:0-2787 GCA_964400545.1 uncultured Clostridia bacterium
TATCTCCGTATCTGAATTTCTGAATCTGGATATAATTTTTGATGCTGTCGATCTCCTCTCCAACCAGCACCAGAGGAGACAAGTGAGAACTGTTATATTTCAGCAGATTTATCAAAGCGGTAATCATATCACTGATATTTTCAACCCCCTGAATCACCGCCAGCCATTTAATTGAATCCAGGGTGTTATAGAGAAAATGCGGATTTATCTGGGCCTGCAGTGCCTTGAATTCCAGATCAGTTTTTCTTTTCTGTTCATGAAGAGTCTGCTTAACAAGGTTATTAATCTCTTCACTCATTAAATTGAACGTTTTGTTCAACTGTCCTATTTCATCATCCCGATGGGAATCAATCCTGACATCAAAATTACCGTTCTGAAACATCCGTAGTTTAGTATTGAGCTCAATAATAGGTTTGGCAATAGAGTTTGAGAGAAGAAGAGATATAAAAAAATAAACACCAATCATTAAAGAAAGAAATATTACCAGAACTATAAAAGATGACCGGACAATACGATCGAGATAATCAAGAAAGGTTATACGAATAATTCTCCAGTCACTTTGCTTAAATGGCTCAGAAATAACAAAACTTCTCTTACCGAAAATTTTCATAACAGCATTATGTACTCCGGGAAGAAAAAGATCCGGATTTTCCTTTACGAGGAAATCCATATTTGTATTAAAAGGAAAGGTAAATAATGTTTCGTGTTTTGAATTCACGATAAGAACCTTTTCGTTATCGTTTTTATTTAACGATGAATACATAAAGATCTCTCTCATATAGATATAATTAATATCAATAATTAAAATACCGATAATTTTTGTTTCCGGGAATTTATAGATAGGCTTTATAAATGAAATAACATTTCGATCCAACTGTGGAAGATATATCCCCTGGGCATTATGTCCGTTAAAAAAATTTCTTGTGCTGGTATCATCTTGCAGGTGAAGCCACGTTCTTATTTTTTCCTCGTTGATATCCCAATAGCTCGAAAAAAACAACCCGTTTGAGCCGATAATATAGATACCGTGCAGATGTTCATTTAATGTGACACTATTCATAAGCATGGTATTGACCATACGAACAACATCCGCCCTCCGGGAACTGCTCACAGTAAAATCCTTACTGCATGCATTAATGATATTCTCATTAAATGAGAGAAGAACCGCATTATTCTTGACGATAGAGAGTAAAAATTCTATATTATATTTTGCCTTGTTGGTAGTCGAACGCAAGTGTTCATACTCACTGTCTGATAATTTCTTCAGATAAAAATAATAGGCAAAAAAACCCAGCGCCACAACAGAAAGTATCGATGTTATAAAAAAGTATTTAAAGAATTGTTTTTGAATTGAAGAATTAAATAGATTATTCATCCAGATTCCCATCCTTATGGGATTTGTAATATCTGTTTCTGAATGTTTTGCAGGTTAATCCTGTTTTTTCCTTGAAAATCTTGCTGAAATAATATGGACTGTCAAATCCTACCTCTTCAGCGACTTCATAGATTTTCATATTGGACGTCAAAAGCAGTTCCTTGGCATTTTTCATCCTCACTTCCGTCATGTAACTACTGAAATTAATACCAAGCTCCTGCTTAAAGAGGAAACTCAGATAACTTCGGCTCACCTCAACATATCTGGCAACTGCCATCAGGGAGATATTTTCCGCATAATGTTCATTTATATAATCTATACTTTTCTGAATGATAAATGAATTTTCACCCTTCCCCTGCTCCTTTTTCCCTGAAGTTATAATCTCATTGTACATATCCCAGACATATTGCTTCAAAGCACTGATATTATAAAAATTATTTATCAGCCCCCTGGCATGTCCACTCCCACCTGTCAAAGGTAATTTGCCGAAAAACCTGGTGCCAAGAATAGTTCTGGCATTATCCAACATGAGAATAACGGTCTCATGGAGAAGATCCATATCTTTACTGCTTTTCAATTGTTCAAAAACCTCGCTGACATATTCATTCAATTGTTGTACATTCCGCTGTTTTATTAAAGCATTCAATTTTTCAACATCGATAATTTTCCTCTCAACCTGTTTTACCGGTATACATGTATCATATACTGCAATACTGTTTTCCTCAAAAAAACTCCTTTCAACAGCCCTCAAAGAATGTGTATACGACTTATGGATATCATCAAATGTCATCACAAGAGATCCGATCCCAATTATTAAATTAAGATTGAGGTATTTTTTAAAATTATTTTTTAATAATAGCATCTTCTCTTTGAGAAGATTTTCGACAATATTTCTTTCAAGGCTGCTTTTTATATCAACAATATATATCACTTTTTTATCTATCAATAACGGTACAGCATTCATCTGCCTTCCCGTAAAAATCTGTCGAGAAAAATTGGTTATTACTTTATCAAAATTATCCAGTTCTTTCACCGGAAACACAGAATCGGATTTTTCTGCATAGCAGCTAACTGTTATAACAGAAAAATTTTCTTCATTATCATACCATTTTCCAATTTCTTTCCTCTGGTCATTATCGATATTTTTGCCGGACAATACCATTTTGAGCAGTTTTCTGGGACCATCAAAATGACTCTTACAGGTTGCAGGCCCAAGCTCACAAACTGCCTTAGAGAGATAGGCCAGAAGATTTTCCTGGGTCAGATCACTTTTTAACAGATAGCCGATAACCCCAAGATTGATAGCCTCTCTTGCGTAATCAAAATTATCATAATGTGTTAATATTATAGATTTTAGTTTACTATTTATCTCTTTTAACCGGGCAATCAATTCCAGCCCGTTCATATTAGGC
>CAYNUG010000202.1:0-2760 GCA_964400545.1 uncultured Clostridia bacterium
TGATCAGATCCTGCTTGTAACTGAAAAGATAAATAGGATAAAAGCGGAATTCGGGATTAAGAGAAAGGTTTTTCTTATGCCTATTATTGAAAGCGCCTTAGGGATAATGAATGCTTATGAAATTGCATCTTCTTCAGAAGATATTGTGGCTATTGCAATCGGTCTTGAGGATTATACTGCGGATATAGGAACAAAAAGAACTGCAGAAGGAAAGGAAAGTTTTTTTGCCAGATCAATGATCGTAAATGCGGCTAAAGCAGCGGGGATCCAGGCGATTGATACGGTTTATTCTGATGTATCTGATGATAGTGGCCTCATGGCGAGTGTTGAAGAGGCAAAATCAATCGGATTTAACGGTAAAGGATGTATTCATCCGAGGCAGATAAGAATAGTTCATGAGGGTTTTTCTCCAACACCCGATGAAATTCAAAAGGCAAAAAGGATAGTACTCGCATTTGAAAAAGCCGAGAAAGAAGGTCTGGGAGTAGTTTCTCTCGGAAGCAAAATGATAGATCCGCCCGTAGTAAAAAGAGCACATAGAATAATAGAACAAGCTCTTAATGATGCTCTGATCGACAGGAACTGGAGAGAAAATAATGAAAAATAGTAAATTTGTAAAGAATGCCGTCGGAAGAGATGTTCTGACAGAAATAAATGGTGAAACTCATATTCCTTACAAAGGTATTGGTAAATTTATTCCTGATGGAAAAAAAGCAGCTCCCCCAATAAATACATGCAGTCATTTTCCTGATTCTGGAGATAAGCGTATTAAATCCATTAAGGAAGCTCTCAGGAGATCGGGTTTGAGTGACGGTATGACTATCTCAACGCATCACCATCTTAGGAACGGGGATTACGTCGCTAATATGGTTTTTGATGCTGTCGCTGAGTTAGGTGTTAAAAATGTCCGATGGTTCCCGAGTGCATCATTTCCTGTTCATGCCCCGATCATAAAGCATCTGGAAAACGGAGTTGTTAGTCATGTTGAAGGAAGTATGAATGGACCTCTTGGAGATTTTGCTTCAAGTGGAAAGATGAAGGGAACGGGGATCCTTCGTTCTCACGGAGGGAGGTATCAGGCGATTCAGGACGGAGAAGTTCATATTGATATTGCAGTAATTTCAGCACCTGCTGCTGATTACTTTGGCAATGCCAATGGAGTAAGGGGGAAAGCCGCATGTGGACTACTCGGATTTGCGCTTGCAGATTCTCAATATGCAGATAAAACTATAATCGTTACAGATAATCTGGAACCATTCCCATGTATTCCATGGCAGATCCAGGGGAATTATGTTGATTATGTTGTCGAGGTGGATTCTATCGGGGATCCTGAGAAAATTATTTCTGGAACCACAAAGCTTACAAAAAGTCCGGACAGGCTTCTTATTGCTGAATTAGCTGCCGAATTCGTTCTTGAAACAGGGATTGCTAAAGACGGTTTTTCGTTTCAGGCAGGTGCCGGAGGGACATCACTGGCATTTACTGTGTTTCTCAGAGATATTATGCGAAAAAATAGAATAAAGGCACGGTTTATCAGAGGTGGATCTACTAAGTATCTAACCTCTATGCTGGAAGAAGGACTTACTGACTTTATCCTTGACGGGCAGACATTTGATCTCGAAGGTGTAAGATCAATGAGAGAAAATCCGAATCATCAGAATACAAGTCCGTTCACCAGTTATAACTACCATGGGAAAGGGAACTTTGCTTCAATGTTGGATGTTGTTGTTCTGGGTGCGACCGAAGTTGATCTGAATTTTAATGCTAATGTTGTAACCCATTCTGACGGGAGACTATTACATGGGATCGGTGGTTGGCAGAATTGCCTTTTTGGTAAAACTGTCATTCTTCCAATTCCTTTGTTCAGGAACAGAATTCCTGTTATTGTGGATAAGGTAACCACTATTACAGGTCCGGGAGAACTTATAGATGTAATAGTAACCGAAAGGGGGATTGCTGTTAATCCTCTGAGAAGTGACCTCATCAGCAAACTCAAAGGAACAAAATTACCGATCCGTACAATTGAAGAACTCAAGAATGATGCCGAAAAGATCTGTGGCGGGGCTCCAGAAAAGCCTCAATTAATGGATAATGTTATTGCTGCAATAAAATGGGTCGATGGAACGGTAATAGATGTTGTTCGACAGGTTAAGTATTGATATTGTCTTCAATTCTTATCATTCAGTTTGTCATGAAGTTTTTCTATATCTTTATCTGTTCCCAGAACAATAAGTATATCGCTTTCCTTTATGAGGAAGTCTCCACCGGGATTTAAAGTCAGTCCGGAATCGGTCACTTTTCCGTTCGCTTTAGATGATCTGTCGGGTATGATCTGTTTGATACCTATAACATTTATATTGAATTTGTTTCTCATTGATATCTGTTCCAGGGTTTTCCCAAGAAAAATATCGGGAGGAGCAATTTCTTCAATTACAAAACCTGATTCAAGCGGGATATAATCCATAAGGTTTGGTGAAACTAATTGATTTGCAAGTTTGATAGCGACATCCCGTTCAGGAAAAAGAACCTCATCCGCTCCAACCAAACCAAGTATCTTTTCGTGGTCTTCATTTAGTGCTTTTGCAATTATACGGGAGACACCGATCTCAGTTAATAAATGTACTATCAGTATATTTGCTTCAAGGTAAGGTCCGCAGGAAACAATAACACAGTCAACATCATTCAATCCCAGAGACTGAAGATTATCCCTGTTGGTCGCATCCATTGTAACAGGTTGAGTAACAAGATCCTTTATTTCAT
>CAYNUG010000203.1:0-2737 GCA_964400545.1 uncultured Clostridia bacterium
TGAAGGTTTGCTTGTGAAGCCGCCTTTCTTTGATCCGGAAAAAAAATATCCTATGGTATTTCTTATCCATGGAGGACCTCAAGGTGCATGGGGAGATGATTTTCATTACAGATGGAATATGAGCCTTTTTGCATCTCCCGGTTATATTGTCGCGGCAATTAATTTCCATGGGAGCAGAGGATATGGGCAGGATTTTACAGATGCAGTATCGAAAGACTGGGGAGGAGCTCCGTTTGCCGATCTTATAAAAGGGCAGGAATACCTGATTAAGAATTATAAATTTATTGACAAGAATAAGATAGTTGCCGCTGGAGCTTCATACGGCGGATATATGATCAATTGGATTGCCGGTAATTATGAACAGTTCGAATATCCGTTCAGATGTCTGGTCTCACATGATGGAATATTTGATTCCAGAAGTATGTATTATTCGACTGAAGAATTGTGGTTCGAAGAGTGGGAGCATGGCGGAACACCGTGGACAAGCGATTTGTTCGAGAAGTTCAATCCTTCCAACTATGTTGAAAAATTCAAGATCCCCATGTTGATTGTCCATGGCGAAAAAGATTTCAGAGTTCCGGTTACCCAGGGAATGATGCTGTTCACTGCATACCAGAGAAGAGGAATAAAATCAAAGATGATATATTTCCCGAATGAAGATCATTTTGTTCAAAAACCTAAGAATGCCCGATTCTGGTGGAATACTGTCTTCACATGGTTTGCAGAGAATATTAAATAGGTTTTTCCGGGAGAGGTCTTATAAGTACGGAAATATGTGTTATTTCTCTACTTTGAGATAATAGAAAAATCGTTATCTGAAAAATCATTTAAAGAAAGATCCTGTTTTAACCGGATACGAACTCTGTATCTTTCGCTGGTCGTGATATTCACGGGAATGTCCCAAATAAAAATGCCTGTGTTATTTGCAGATTCGGAAATAGTATCGAATTTTATTCCGTTCTTGTACAGGACAAGAATAACCGGATTTGCTGAAACGGAGTTTGTATATTGCCATTTTATGATCATTTTGTCACCCTGAACATATTTTTCTCCTCCATTCGGGGATAATAGTATAATCTCAGGATTTGCAGATATTGCATAAAAAGGTATCAGCAGAAAGAGTATAAGACTAAATAGAGTTTCTTTCATATTTATATATACATGTCAGCTTGTTTCAATCTCAAATAAAAAATAAAAAAGTGCCGGGAGGCGGAGTTGAACCACCGACGCAGGGATTTTCAGTCCCTCGCTCTACCGACTGAGCTATCCCGGCACTTAAAAAAAATAATAACTGAAAATTGAATTTTAGTCAATAGTTTTTATTTATACTTGAAATAATTTATATGTTTTTTAATTCTATTTATTGCCTTATTGGTTAGAATCATTATACTATAATATAATTATAGGAGATAAAAATGAAAGGTATTTCTAAGCATATTTTTCTGGCGGTTATTGTTTTTTCAATTTTTGTTTTTATGTCAAGTTGTAGTAAGAATGAAAAATGGAATGGAAATATTCTGATCATAACCCTGGATACAACAAGAGCGGACCATATTGGTAGTTACGGGTATAAAAAAGTGTCAACACCTAATATAGATCGTCTTGCTAATGAAGGTGTCCGTTTCGAGAATTGTTATTCTCCTGTTCCTCTCACACTTCCTTCTCATTCAAGCATATTTACAGGAAGGTTTCCAATAGGACATGGAGTAAGGAATAATGGCAGGTATGTTCTGAAAGATTCCGAAAAAACAATGGCGGAATATCTTCAGAAAGATGGATTTAATACTTATGCTGTAATTGCTTCATATGTACTTCACTCCAAATTCGGAACCAGTCAGGGGTTTAAGATATACGATGATTCTCTTGACACAGTTAAAATGAACAAGACATTAAATTCTGATATAAATGCAAAATCCGTTTATGATAAATTCGAAAGATGGTTTGAAAAAAATTCAGATTCCAAATTCTTTGCATGGGTACATTTCTATGATCCCCATTCTCCTTATGTACCTCATGGAAAACCTGATAAGCAGAATAAAAAAAGCAAAATAGATTTCTATGATGGGGAGATAAGCTATGTTGATAAATATATCGGGATGATAAGTGATAAAATTAAAGAGAAAGAGATTGAAGATGATACACTTATTATTTTAGTTGGAGATCATGGCGAGGCTTTTGGAGAACACACAGAGTTTGGTTCCCACATGATATTCTGTTATGAGGCCAATTTGAGAGTTCCATTGATATTTTATAATAAGAAAATTGTAAGTTCTGGAATTGTTGTAAAAAAACGTATCTCTACTGTAGATATTATGCCTACGGTCCTTGATATCCTTGATATCCCAAAAAGTGATGATTTGCAGGGTGTTTCTCTTGAGAATGCTTTGAAGGGGAAAAAACTTGAATTTGACAATAGTATCTATATTGAGAGTATGTTTGGAAAGGAGGAGTTGAACTGGGCTCCTCTCACGGGTTTAATTAATGGTAATTATAAATATATCTCGCTCCCTGTTCCTGAGCTTTATAACATAAAGAAAGATCCACTTGAAAAGATCAATCTCTATAGGAAAAAGGGCTCTCTGATGAGGGAGATGGATGAGATGCTTAAAAAGATGATCCTTAAATTTTCTGGTGGGAATGGCGATTCAAAACGGGCTCTTGGAAAAGAGGATATTGAGCACCTTAAGTCACTGGGGTATATTTCATCCTTCAGTAATAAAGGGAAAAGAAATATTGA
>CAYNUG010000204.1:0-2640 GCA_964400545.1 uncultured Clostridia bacterium
TGTTCTTACCTCAAGAAATAAGAAGAAAGATAATTCCGTTCCCTTATGCGGGATCCCTTATCATGCAAAAGATCACTATGCTTCAAAACTGTTGAAAAAAGGATTTAAAGTTGCAGTTTGTGAACAGATCGAAGATCCTGCCACTGCCGTAGGAATTGTAAAAAGAGATGTGATTCAGATACTCACTCCGGCAACAGCCCTTGAGATAGATCTTGCAGAGGAAAAGATCAACAATTATGTTATATCGATCTACCAGAATGATACATCTATATCAATGGCTTCCTTAGATCTTGCAGTTTCATCTTTTGAGGTCAGGAGTTTCGATCTCTCCAATCTTGATTCATTTTATAATGAGTTTTATAAAAAAACCTCTCAAGAGATCGTAATCAACGAAGATTATGAAGACGAGCTTAACAGGATCCTGGAAAAATTTCCTGAATTTTCCAATATTCTAATTAATAAATTCGAACCTTTTGAATATAACTATTTTGAATGTGAGAACATTATTAAGAATCAGCTTAAGATCGAATCTATTGAAGGATTAGGACTTCAGGGATACGATTCCGGTGTGATCGCTGCAGGAGTTCTCCTTAAATATATCAAGTCAGTAAGGAGATCGGACCTTTCAAATATCTCCGGACTTCATTTTATTCCACGCGAAGATTACCTGATCCTCGATCAGGTATCTTTCAAAAACCTGGAAATACTAAAAAACCTCCAGACCGGCACTTCAAAAGGGAGCCTTATCAATTCGATCGATCTGACAGTAACTCCAATGGGGAGAAGATTATTAAAAAACTGGCTTTCATATCCACTCACAGATGTAAAGAAAATTGATAAACGGTTGAATGGAGTTGATGAGTTCTCACAAAACCTGATCGTAAGATCCGAGATAAGAAAACTCCTTAAAAGATCGGGGGACCTGGCAAAACTAAACACAAAAATATCACTTAATATTGCACTCCCGCTCCACCTACTTACATTAAAAGACTCTCTAAATATAATCCCTCTGATAAAGAAGGAGTGTGCCAGCCTCAGGTCTGCCGTACTTAAAGAAAGCATAAACGATCTTGATAACCTTGAAGATGTGATCTCCCTTATAGACAATTCAATATCAGATAATCCCTCCAACAATCTTTCCGGCGGGAACTATATCAGGACAGGATATAATAGAGATCTCGATGAATTAAGGACTATCAGCAGAGATGCAAAAGAAATAATTTCAGCTATGGAGAGGGCCGAGAAAAAGGAAACAGGAATTCCTTCACTTAAAATAAAATATAATAAGGTGTTCGGATATTTCATTGAAGTAACAAATACCCATAAAGATCTCGTCCCGCCGGAATACATCAGGAAACAAACCCTGGTCAATTCAGAAAGATACATTACCGGTGAACTCAAAAAACTCGAGGAGAAGATCCTTAAAGCTGATGAAAAGATCATTCAGATCGAAAAAGATCTTTTTGCAAAAATTATAAAAAAATTAACTGAATATTCAGCTTCACTTAACAAAAATTCCGACCTGTGTGCTCTCCTTGATGTACTTTCTGCGGGAGGAGAACTGGCAATGGGGAGAAACTATGTCAGGCCCGATATTAATAATAGTAACAATATTAATATAAAGGAGGGGCGCCATCCTGTCCTTGAATCAAAGAGTGACAGTAGTTTCATTCCCAATGATACTAATATAAGCTCCGGAGCTGACCAGATACTGATCATAACAGGCCCTAATATGGGTGGTAAATCCACATTCTTAAGGCAGAACGCTCTGATAGTTATCCTTGCACAGATCGGTTATTTTGTCCCTGCGGAAAAAGCGTCTATCGGTATCTGTGACAGGATATTTACAAGGATAGGTGCATCGGATTCATTGATCGAAGGGAAATCTACCTTCCTGGTTGAAATGATCGAAACATCAGCCATCCTGAACAATATAAGCAAACGGTCACTCGTTCTCCTTGATGAAATAGGACGGGGAACATCCACATTTGACGGATTATCAATTGCATGGTCGGTGATAGAATATCTCCATTCCGCTCCGGAAAAACCGAAAACACTCTTTGCAACACATTATCACGAACTTACGGAACTTTCCGAAATACTGGAAAGGGTGAAGAATTATCACATATCCGTTCGGGAATGGGATGATAATGTAGTATTCCTTCACAAGATCGTTCCGGGGGCGACCGATCAGAGTTTCGGCATTCATGTTGCAAAGATCGCCGGGATCCCTCAGGGAGTTATCGAAAGAGCAAAAGATATTCTCCTGAACCTTGAAAAAAAAGAACTCGACAGGATGGTGAAAGAGAGAATTTCCGGTAAAATGGAAACCATCCCGAAGAAGCAGAAAAACCTCTTCCCCGATGATAAAGAAATGAAAGTATGGGATGAGATAAGAGAAAAACTCAAAGAGATCGATATCACAAAAATGACCCCCCTTGAAGCCCTGAACATACTACACTACCTCAAGCACAAGAGCGAACACTTCAAATAGACCAACAATCTCTGGGGGGAATTCTAAATTTTGTACACATATTTTAGGGACGGTTCTCAACTTTGTGTACAGTTTCTATCAAATCCCAATCAGGCGTTGGCGTGTATTGCTTTTGCGGGACTCGATGCCCGAGGACTCGCCTATAT
>CAYNUG010000205.1:0-2618 GCA_964400545.1 uncultured Clostridia bacterium
ACCTGAGGAGCAGTGAAAATATTGAGGCAAACGACATACAGGAAGCTCTCAGTTACAGACCCGGAAATATATTTAAATTCTAATAATTTACTTTTCTCTGGTCATCAATACTTTTTTTATAGCATTTTTGGAAATTCCATATCGGGATTTAAAATAATCGAATATATCCTCAACGGAATTCAATTCCGGTTTATCCCTCCTTTCATTTCCCCTGTACCCATCGATCACGATCACAAATTCGCCCAGGACCTTTATGTCATCAAGTAGTTTTTTATGATCCTTCAATTCCCCTCTGATGATCTTTTCATTTTTCTTTGTTAACTCTTTTGAAATAGAAAAATCACGATTACCGAAAATCTCAAATGCGGTCTCCAGAAATTTTTCAACCCTTCTTGGTGACTCATAAAATATCATAGTAAATCTCATCTCAGAGAATTGCCTCAGATATTCCTTTAATTTTCCTCCTTTTTTTGGAGAGAACCCGGCAAAGATAAAAGTATCCGCCATTAATCCTGAATTTGTTAGAGCAGGAACAAATGCGGTCGGTCCGGGAAGTGATTCTATCTCGATCCCCTTCTCTATTGCCTTTCTTATCAGAATATGTCCCGGGTCGGATATGAGAGGCGTCCCGGAATCTGTAATCAGCGCTCCGTTCTTATCAGCAAGAAGCTTTATTATATGTTCAGCTTTCTCCTTCTCTTTCGGCTTATAATAACTGTAAAGCTTTTTTTTTATCCCCAGATGATTTAATAATTTCAGTGAATAGCGAGTATCCTCCACAATAATAATATCAACAGAATTAAGAACATCAATCGCCCTTAAGGTAATATCTTTTAGGTTCCCGATCGGAACCGGGACAATGTAAAGTGCCATTTCTTGTTTTATTTGTTCCAATCACGAGGATAACGGAAATCCAGTCCGATCGTCCTGTTATGGATCTTCGTTACCGGAGGCATGGTCCTTTTGAATTGAGTACCGGTTATCATCCTTCTTATCTTTCTTAGATCTGTTTCATTAAAACCCGTTTCGGTCATTTCTTTGTCGGTCAACCTCAGATCAATAATATTGTATAGGATCTCATCCAGGAGCTCATAAGTAAACCCTATTTCTCCTTCATCCGTCTGATCTTTCCACAGATCTGCAGAAGGTTCTTTTTCTATGATCTGTTCAGGGATACTCAGATATTTTGCAAGTTCTATAACCTCGGTCTTATAAAGATCACCTATGGGGAGGAATGCAGCAGCAGAATCGCCGTAAAGTGTAGAATAACCTATTAGCATTTCGGTCTTATTTGAAGTTCCTACAACAAGAGCCTTTTTTCTTTCAGAAAAATCATAAAGAACAGACATCCTCTCCCTTGCGCATTTATTCCCGATCAGTGTTCTGTTATCCGTCGGATATTTGTCAAAATAGGGCTCGACCGAAGGAGTAATATCAATAATTTCATAATTAACTCCCAGTTTTTCACAGATATATTTCCCATCCTTCAAACTATCAGGAGACGATGTCTTAAAAGGCATTAACAATGCAAAAGTATTTTCTTTTCCCAGCGCTCTGGCGGTAAGATAAAGGACAACCGCTGAATCTATCCCGCCTGATACTCCGATGATTCCGTTAGTGAATCCGTTCTTTTTAATAGAATCAGAAATGAATTTTTCAATTATCTCTGACGTAATTTTCACATTTATTTCAGTCATGAATGATCCTGTTCAATTCCTTCATTATTATATCAGGTCTCTCATCTCTGAGAAAATTCGAACCTATTCTTGATCTCTTTATATCACCGGAGTCAATTTCAATGTCAATGATCTGTTCATCAAAATATTTCCCCATATTAACAATACCCTTTCCAGGAGAGGCATAAAATGATCCTCCTCCGAAACCGATACCATCTTCAAATCCTGTCCTGTTGCAGAAAACAAAATTCTGATGAAAATTTATTGAATACACTTCACCCAGCCTTTCCCACAATTTATGTGAACTGAAACCATCCTTTCCCATACCCCTGTGAGGGCTATTGGAAACAGCAATTATAACATCAGTATTCTGGAGATAGTAGAGATATGCATTTACCGGGAACAAGATCTCCCTGCAGATCAATATACCTGCATTTAGATCACCGATCCGGAATGACATAAAATTTTCACCTGCTTTAAAGATCATCTTTTCTTCGAACATTCCGAAATTAGGCAATTGTACTTTTTTATGATTATGAACAATTTGGCCTCCGGAGAAAAATGCAGCGGAATTATAGATGATCCCCGGTCCTTCTTCATAAGGGAATCCGGCAATTATATTTATATTCTTGCTTAGTTCCATAATACCCGCAAGAGCTTTATTGATCCTCTCTCCGGAGATATCATAAACAATATCTTTTAACTGGTACCCTGAGAGACTGAGTTCAGGAAAAACAATAAGTTCAATCCCTTTCTCTATCGCTTCATTGATCTTTTCTTTGTGATATTCAAAATTTCTTTCTATGTTCCCCAGAAGAGGAGCAAATTGTACTATCCTCACTTTCATAAAGTAAATATATCATACGCATTTCATGCTTTCAATATAATTATCGGGAAAAGGATAGTACCAAATTATCAGTAATTCTCTTTATTTTTCCATTC
>CAYNUG010000206.1:0-2580 GCA_964400545.1 uncultured Clostridia bacterium
AATCGGATGCCGATCGGTTCCAGTGAATGTAGTGATCCTTTTTGATTTATCGTTCTTAAGATCATAGATCCATACATCCTGAGCTCTTCCACCCTTGGTTCTCTTCCAGGTTCTAAACTCTCTTGATATTGGCGTATAGACAATTTTTGTTGCATCTGGTGAAAATGATCCACCTCCGCATTCAGGTATTCTGAGAGGTTTTTCAAGTCCTCCATTAATATTTACGAGAAAATATTTCCCCATTCTTTTCCCATAAGGAGTTCGATTCATGCGGACAAGAATATTATTGCTGTCCGGTGTCCAGTCCATAACTATATAGTCATATCCACCTCTGGGTGGCATTACTCCGACATCGTTGTAATATGTGAGCTGAATAGGAGTTCCTCCCTCTGAAGGCATTTTATAAACCTGTCTGGAACCAGAGTACTCAGCGGAAAAAGCTATCCATTTTTTGTCTGGGGATATCTTAGGAAAAAGTTCCAGTCCTTTGTGTGAAGTAAGTCTTTTTGCATCTCCACCATTTGAAGAAACACTCCATATATCACCTGCATATACAAAGACCGCAAGATCTCCGTTTATATCAGGAGTACGTAAAAGTCTTGCATCTTTTGATGCGAACACTGTTCCGGAAAACAAGATGATCGAAACAATGATAAGTATTGTCTTATTCATAAGACCTCCTTTGGTTATTATATTTTTTACGTTCATGTAATTATAAAGTTTCAAAAAATAACATTAAGTTTAATTTGAAAAATCTTAGTTTATATAACTTTTAATTTTTTTTAAAGGTACTCTTTAAATAAAAGTGTGGATTTACAAAATCAATGGTTTGTTGACACAAAGGGGTTTAACAAATAAAATAGACTTAAATAAACTTAATTAAACTTTTTTATTTTTTTTTAGTAATAAGACTATGACCAGAAAATTTTTATATAATAAAACAATTATTTTTGTTGTTCTGATATCTGTATTTTCTTTATCACTTTTTTCTAATGGTGAGAAGGACAACAACAAGCATATATTTTCACTTGAAGATGCTAAAGCTTATGCTGTTGAAAATAGCATTAAAGTTATTAATTCAAAACTTGATCTGAAAATAGCAAAAAAGAAAGTATGGGAAACAACTGCGACAGGACTCCCTCAAATAGATGGAAGAGTATCCTATAGGAATCAGTTAAAGATACCTACAACGCTCATCCCGGCAAGGTTTATGGACCCAACTGCTCCGGAAGGTACTTTTTTCGAAATGAAATTCGGTACACAACACAATGCTTCATTTGAAGTTACAGTTTCGCAGCTTCTTTTTAACGGTACATATATCGTAGGTCTTCAATCTGCCAGAATTTATAAAAAGATCTCTCAGGAGAATCTGCTTAAATCAAGTATCGAAGTAAAAGCTCTTGTTACTCAGACCTATGATATGATAATTGTAAGTGAAAGCCTTCAACAGATACTCAAAAGAAATTTTGATAATCTAAAAACTCTTTTCAAAGAGATAAAGGAAATGAATAAGTCCGGTTTTGTTGAGGACACTGATGTTGATCAGATAGAACTTTCTATGGATGAGCTCGGGAATCGCCTTTTTAACATGAAAAGACAAATCAGAATTAGCTACAGACTTCTTAAATTTCAGATGGGGATGGCTCTGGATGAAAAGATCTCTTTATCAGAAGATCTGCAATCTTTGATCATCAGACTTCATGAAGAAAACTTAATTAATGACCCTTTTTTGCCTGAGATGAACATCAATTTTAAGGTAGCAGAAACAGCAGTAAAATCTTATGGTATGTTACTAAAAAAAGAACAATCGATGTTTCTCCCTTCCGTTTCTGCATATTTTACATTTTCAAAAAATGCAATGAGGAACGATTTCAATTTCTTTAAGAAAAATGATGAGAAATGGTTCCCATCAATAGTCGCAGGATTGAATTTAAACATTCCAATCTTTAGTTCAGGTCTGAGAAGCTCAAGAGTTCAGCAGTCAAAATTGGAGCTTATTAAAGCCAGAAATATGAGAGAAGATGTTAAAAGGGGTTTGAAGCTCAACCATTTAAAAGCTTTATCAAATTTGAAAAATTCCCTGGATAATTCAAGAACACTCGGGAATAGTGTAAAACTTGCCAAAAGGATCTATGATAAATTTCTTGTTAAATATAAAGAAGGTATTTCTTCAAGTATGGACATGATCCAGGCATATAATCAGTATTTAAGCATGGAAATGAATTACAGGAATTCACTGATCCAGCTTTCAATCTCCAAGATCGAATTAGAGAAGATATTAAGTAAAATATAACAGGAAAATGAGAGGTTAAAAAAATGTTTAAAAAAATCGTATTGATTTCGACAATATTAGTGTTTATATCAGGATGTAGTTCTGAAATAGATAAAGAGAAAATAAAAAATAATATAACGAGTTACAAAGATAAGATAATCTCATTACAAAGCAAGATCATTTCACTTGAAGCAAAATTGAAGACAAGTGATAAAAGCGGGAAAAAAGAAGGGATCCCCGTTAGAATCAAAAAAGTTGAAAGAGAAAGATTCGAACATTTTTTTACTGTGAACGGATTTGTAGAAGCT
>CAYNUG010000207.1:0-2543 GCA_964400545.1 uncultured Clostridia bacterium
AATAAATAAGGTTTTGTTGCCATCTCAATTTATCGAGCTTAAGCCATTTCATTGCTATTTTAAATATTCCGGAGTCGGTTTCACAAAGATAGAAATAGAGAAAATATTCTTTAGCTCGAAATACAGTCCATATCAGGAAAAAAAGTTGAGAATACCTGCGATCATTCCGGACGGAAGGAAAGATCTTCGTGAAGCTGTCGGGGATGGGACCTTCAGTGTTTAGTTCAGGTTTATTGATGATATTGCCTGAAGAATAAAGAATTCTCTTTCTTTTGATATTACGTCCTTTAATTCTATACAGAGAATATCCATATTGTGAGCTTCTCCTTTCAGGTGGGACTCAGGATTGATTGCAGGCTCTGAATCGATTCCTCGTTCGGGATCTTTTTTGTCAGAAAAAAAATAATTCATCGGTTCCTCCAACGAGAATATACCATTGAATATAAATATTTTCAATACTTTATACAATTATATCTTTTGTGGATGTTTTTATTTAAGAGTTTATTTTTTTTAAAATTTGTTTTATACTGTTCATTAATAAAATTCGGAGGTTACCATGAAAACAATGAAGATCATGTTTGTGTCGGTTCTACTTATGGTGTTCTCTTTCAGTCTTATAAATGCTGATACCGGGAATGACTTTGAACTGATGTTGCAAAAAGCGTATAAATACGGGAAACTCAGGGTGATCCTGAATTTAGATGTTCCTAAGATCGGAGAGCTTACCGCTGAATCATCAAAGGTAAAAACCGGTGATACAAGCAGGATGGCTCAGCAGACCGGATTTGATGCAGATCTGAAACTTGAAAAGGGGATATCTTCAATAACCGATAAAGTTCTTTTTAATTTAAATAGCTTTGATTACAGAATAGTCAGGAGATATTCCACTCTGCCATTTGTTGCTCTCTCTGTATCTCCGGAGGCATTGTTGCGGATCAAATCATTGAGAGAAGTAATATCTGTTTCAGAGGATAGATTGATTCCTCTTCCAAAGATAACAAAATCAATTCCGGGAGAGGATATTCCGGGGAAACCTTCTCTGGCTCAATCCACAGAGATTGTCGGAGCTACAAAGGCATGGAGCCTCGGTATAACCGGTGCCGGATGGTATGTTGCAATTCTGGATACAGGAATAAGACCAACTCATGAAATGTTCACGGGAAAAGATATTGTTGAAGCATGTTATTCAGCGGAAGCGAATTGTCCGAATGGGACCACGCAGATGACAGGTCCGGGATCTGCAGAACACTATTATGACTATAAATATCTTGGCGGTTTTGATCATGGAACTCATGTTGCGGGAATAGCTGCCGGAAATAATGGAAATGGAATGGCCGGAGTATCAAAGGATTCAAATATAATTGCCGTTCAGGTCTTTTCTTATTTTCCTGCAGAAGATGATATCCTAAGTTGGAGCTCTGATCAGATAAAAGGACTTGAGTATATTTACAGTTTGAGGAATATTTATAATATTTCTTCCGTAAATATCAGCATCGGAGGCGGTCAATATGGAAGTTTTTGCAATGGTGGACAATACGATACCGCAGTCAAAAATCTTAAAAATGTTGGGATCGCAACCGTAATTGCAACCGGAAATGAATATTTCTGCAATGCAGTGTCACACCCTGCATGTATTGAGATGGCGATAGCTACCGGGGCAACAACAAAAAGTGATACGATGGTATCTTTTTCCAACTGGAAGAAGGGGCTGGTGGATCTTTTCGGTCCCGGGGTCAATATCAATTCTTCTGTTGCAGATAATGATACAAGATATGAAAGTTGGAACGGGACATCAATGGCTGCACCTCATGTGACAGGAGCATGGGGTTTGCTTAAACAGATGGACATGAATATTACAGTTGATAAAGGACTTCAACTTCTTCAAAAATATGGAAAAATGATCAACACAACTTGCGGTTCAGGAGGTTCTGTTGCAAGAATAGATATCGGGGAGACTATACAGAGTCAGTTGGATGTTGCTCCCCCGATCAATTTTGCGGGAACCAGAAAGGAGAACCGTGCTCTTCTCCAGGTTGAATACTTTAATGATCTCACATGGGCGATAAATCCATATAATGCCTTGAAAAACAATAATATTGTTGAGTACCGGATCTATCGTTTTAAGGATTCTGTTCTTGAGCTTCTTAAGTCTGTTGATTCAAATACCTTCGCATTTCAACACAGGAAAACTGAAAAAGATGAAGATTATATATATGCAATTAAAGCGGTTACTGATGGTGGGAAAGTTAGTATTCCCTCTTATGTGACCATAAAAAAATCGAAAGAATAAAGGGTTGACCTGAAATATGTCAAACAGGGGAGAAAGTTCTGAGTTGCTTTCAGAATTTACACCTGATATTTTCAGGGATAGAAAGATCATCGTTTGGGGCGATCTCATACTGGATGAGTATATTTTTACTTCAACAGGCAGGATCTCACGGGAAGCTCCGGTTCTTGTAACTGAGTATGAAGAGAGCCGTTTTATGCTCGGTGGTGCCGGTAATGTTGTTAATAATCTGAGAACTCTTGGTGCTGAACCGGTT